>NZ_JBKORF010000018.1:0-66054 GCF_047314685.1 Shewanella sp. BJSY2023SW001 | reverse complement strand
TCAGGCAGCATAGGCCACTTCTTTCTGGCTTGAGGCGTGGTGGTTAACCGCACCAGTTGGTCGTGTTTTCCTAAAGAGCGTACCACTTCATATTGTGTCCCTTTCTTCAACGGCAGCAGCCAGTGGCTGTTAGGTTGAGCCTGTTGCCAGGCCTGCAAAAGCCCCAACGAATAAAAGCCTCTGTCAAACAGCGTCAGGCTGTTATTGGGGATGCTTGATATCAATTCAGCGGCTAAATTCATTTCACTGACAGCAACAGAATCAAAGGCACTGTTCAATACCAAGTGGCTGCTTAACTCCATCATGCAAACCATACGAATTTGCGGATAGGCAGCATCACCAGAAGCGTTGGCGGTTTTGGCAAAAGCCTGATTGTTTTGCTCACTATCAGGTGTTCGCCACACGACACCATCGCCCCCATAGAGGTTAAGCCCACACCAATGCGGATGCTCTGCTCTCTCATGCCAGGTCTTGGCACTTCGCTTAAACACATCCTGAACAACATCAGAGCCCAGCCGCTTGCGCGCTTGCGTGACAGCACTGCGAGCAACGTAATCCACCTCTTGAGGTAAGACGATATCAAGCTTATTGATGAGAGAGCGGACGGACTCGCCTCTGAATAGAGCCATACCAATCACCGCCCAAATCATGGCATCCATAGGTAACTTACGCCGCCTTAAACTGGCAACACCATGTGAATCAAGGCACGACTGAATTAACTCAGGCTCAAGCACATCGGCCAGACAGGTGAATTCGGTAAGACGATTGATATGAGTACGCGCCAAAGCTTCTGAAAGTTGCATAAAAAAATCCGATGACATGAGGTCATCGGATTTTGATCCTTTCAGTGAGATCGTCAAGCGATCTGTCTTAACTGATCGGCATTACCCGAGGGCGGGCGCTTTTGGCGTTTATTGTACGCCGTGGAAAACATAGTTTCGAACCACTAAAGATCAGCATCTTGCCAACCGGCTAGGTTGAATTCGCCGTATCAGTGTTTTATTCAGTCAAACCACTGACTTTGAGTTGCCTTAATCGTTATTGCCTGTCCCTGTCCATTGGATGTTGGCTTTAATCTCTTCCACCAAGCCGGCATCCTCTTCGGTAACATGACCTATAACACTGTAAATTTTGCCGACAACAGGCTGCTCGATATCGAATTGCGCCTGGCAGTATTCGATACCATTTTCTTCAGCGGGGAACAGATAGGCTGGAATGCGATATTCCATACCTTCGTAGCTGAGGTTGAGATCGTAAAACTCCCTTACCTCATCACAGCTGAAGTCGGTGTTGGGTACATCGAAGTAGAGCCCCACCTTGGCGCCGCCATTATCCGCCGCTGTCATCTGCATGGTCAGGTGACCGAGCTGATAGGTCGCTTCTGTGGCCGCCGGCAGCTCCGCTGTAAACATACGACCTTGGGCATCGTCATCAGACTCAATATCCAGACGTTTTTCTACATCATCGGCTTTGCTGAACAGGGTATAGCGACCGTCCCAAAGTTGCAGCACTTTGGCATTGTCACCGACACCGGCAATGGCGTCGTTCAGCTTGATGGTTTCCTGACGTTCAACACTTTCATCATCGCCGTACTCCAGCACCATTTGGCCTAGTTCATTGATGGTATAAGTGGAGACTTCCACGGTTGCAATAGCGGAGCATTCGCTGAGGTTGTTTTGAGTGCGGACATTACGCAGCACAGAGCCGTTTTTGAACTCCAGAGTATCACACCACACTTGCATCACACCGTCGTCGTGTTCGTCTGCAGAACCCCATTCTGTGATGAACCAGGTGTTGCCTTCCAGCGGATGTTTGGGCTCTGGTTCGACACCGTTACCGGCAACCTTGACTTTAAGATCGGCTCTCACAGCTGCATGTTTGCCGTCATTGACTGTCACAGTGACAACAAAGTCGCCGGCAACCAGAGGCTTGCCGGACAAACGCAATGAGTCACCTTGCTCAATTTTCAGGTCGATACCTTGCATATCCGTCATGGCGCTGAAGGTCAGTTGATCTTTATCCTGATCGCCAAATAGCTCATCCAGGTCAATCACCTGATCGATTTGATTGCCTACTGTCAGCGCCATGCGTGCCAGTTCAGCTTCCAGTTTGGCTTTTTCAGCCGGGTTGATGACAGGAGCATGGTTGATACTGCTGACTTCAATCTCAATTTCCAGCGGGTATGAGCGGGTGCCCTTGCTGTCGGTGGCGTAAGCGTGCAGCTCAATTTCACCGGCTACCTTAGGTGTGCCGCTGAGAACGCCTGTTTTGGCGTCGAATGCCAGGCCCAGGGTTTGCAGTGCAATGTTGCCATCTTCCTCCATCAGGCTCAGAGTGAAGTTGTCGTTGTCCTTGTCGGCAAAAGCGGCTGACAAATCTACGGCAGTCATCGGCTGACCCAGTTCCACTTCAATTTGGGTCAGCTTGTCCAGTTCAGCCTGGCTCAAGACAATATGAGGTCTGTGGTTGGACTCTACACCGCCTTCTGGAGTGATCACCGGCTCGTAGTCGTCGAGTTTGTCACCGGTTTGCACCTTGGCAGCCACATCTTCAACCAAACTTTGCAGATGCGCTTCAGCCAGGCCCTGATGGCTAACCAGAGTCTCGCCGACAATGTTCAGCGCTTGAGCGACTTTGTTGGCGTTGCTCTTGGCCAGATAGTCACCAAACAGCAGCTCTGGTTCGGCTTTAAGTTCAGCAAATTGAGCCGACACGGCTTTTTCGGCATCCGCCTTGGATACACCTTGGTTGGCGTCCATATGCTTGACAACCAAGTCTGTCAGCGGGCTGATCACCTGGCTGTTGGCCTCTTTGCTTGCCGGGGCTTTGAGCTCAAAGGCTTTTTTCACCAAGCCGCGACTTTCATCCATGGTCTTGTCGGCAATGGCTTTAACACACAGTGTTTGTCCCTGATATTGGCCATCGATCCGGGCAATACCGCCTTTGCCGGTTGTCGCCACTTTGGTTTGGCAGTTTTCGCCGACATAAACGTCGGCATTCACCAGATAACCATCAATGGCTGTGACCGAAAATGATTTGGTTGTGGGGGTGTCATTGTTGTCGTTGCCGCCGCAACCGGCCAGAGCCAGTGCTATTGACGCTGCAAGCAAAGTCGTCTTCTTCATTCTTTATCCTAAAATAATTTGAGCGCCTTGATGACGCCCATCCACCTTTTTAGATACAAAAGTTCCATTTAAAGGGGGACGGATGATAACTTTGATAAGGAAAAGATAAATTGATTGGATTCACATAAAATAATGATTAAAAACAGTGTGGTAGATTGAATTTTAAGCTGTGATTTAATTTTGAACACATATTGGTGTCATAATCGCCAAAAGTGCCGCTATCTGAGTTTTTACTTGTCAGAAGCAAGGAGTTGTGCCGCCTGAATGGATTGATAAACGCTTATAAATAAGAGGGTTATTGACAGCCTGTTAATTGCGTCTCGGGTAGGAGAAATGAAAGCTCAGGATTGAATTAGCCCTGATTTGGCCCAAGCCAATGTGCTGAGGTTAAGTCGCCGGTTTGTTAAAAGTTAACCTTGGTTCAGTTTAAAAAACAGCTCCGCAAGAGTGGCATCTGCGGAGCTGTTTTCAATGTAGATGAGAGTTAAGCCAAATTTAATGCCCGTCGCTCACTACTTTGTTTCAAAAACCTGTCTAAGGAGTTTTTTCAGTAGCTTAGGTTTTGGTAACTGGGCTCAGTAGCCTGCCGCTTCGCTGCCGGCACGGCGCGGGTCAGATGCACCAAATTTACCTTCTTCGGTCACCATAATGCTCTGGGTGCTGCCCATGGAACTTTTGACCTTGACCTGGTGGCCCATGGCTTCCAGCAGCGCTATGGTGTCACCATTGAGGCTGCGCTCAACCCGAATTTCATCCGGCAACCACTGGTGATGCATCCGCGGCGCAAAGCTGGCTTCGGCGATATTCAGGTCGTGGTCAATCACATTCATGATGATCTGCAGCACTGTGGTAATGATCCTGGCGCCCCCCGGGCTGCCGGTAACCAGAAACGGCTGGCCGTCTTTCATTATCATGGTCGGGCTCATGGAGCTCAATGGCCGCTTGTTGCCTTGTACCGAGTTGGCTTCACCGCCCACCAGACCATAACCGTTGGGGGTGCCGGGTTTGGCTGAGAAATCATCCATCTCATTATTCAGCAAAATCCCTGTACCATCGGCCACCAGCCCAGAGCCATAACTGAAGTTGAGGGTATAGGTGTTGGATACCGCATTGCCCCATTTGTCCACGACCGAGTAGTGAGTTGTCTGGTCACTTTCATAGGGGGCCAGCTTGCCGGGTTTGACCTGGCTTGAAGGGGTAGCGTGCTTGCTGTCGATGCTCTTGGCCAACGTCTTGGCATAATCCGGGCTCAACAGGGCTTTAACCGGCACAGGATAGAAATCCGGATCGCCGAGATACTCGCTGCGATCGGCATAGGCCCGTCTCATGGCCTCGGCCATAAGATGCAAAGTGGCGGCGGTGTTGTGGCCCAGATCATGGATGGGGTACTGCTCGAGAATGTTGAGGATCTCTATGATATGAATACCACCCGATGATGGCGGCGGCATGGAAACCACCTCATAGCCTCGATAGTGTCCGCGCACCGGCTGGCGCTCTATGGCCTGATAGTTGTTGAGATCCTCAAGGGTCATGATGCCGCCGGCGGCCTGAATGGCTCTCACCAGTTTCTCGGCGGTTTCCCCTTGGTAAAAGCCTTTGCTGCCCTGTTTGGCAATCAGCTCCAGTGAGTGAGCCAACTCAGGTTGCTTGATGATGTCGCCCGGTACAAAGCTGCTGCCATCTGCCTTGTAGAAGATAGCGGCAGAGCTTGGCCATTGGGAAATGCGGCGCTTAACCCCATCAAGGGAGTTGGCCAGATCTGAAGTAACGCTGATCCCATCCCGCGCCAGTTTGATCGCCGGGGCTATCACTTGCTCCCGTTTCATGGTGCCATACTTGGACAGGGCCAGCTCCATGCCCATCACAGTGCCGGGAACGCCTACCGCCAGGCCGTGCTCGCGGCTGAGTTTATTGACCGCATTACCCTTGTCATCAAGGAAGATATCCCTGTGGGCCTTGGAAGGAGCCATCTCCCGATAGTCTATGGCTATGGTCTTGTTTTCCTTCGCCAGGTGTACCAGCATGAAACCGCCGCCACCTATATTGCCGGCCCGGGGCAAAGTCACTGCCAGGGCATAACCCACTGCCACTGCTGCATCTACTGCGTTGCCGCCTTGCTTGAGAATATCCACCCCGATACGGGAAGCCAGTGCCTCTTGGCTGGAAACCATGCCATGCTTGGCCCAAACGGGCTGGGCTGTGGCCATTTCACTGTAAATCGAGGATTCGTTGGCGGTAACTTGTGGGCTGTAACTCAGGGTGGAGGCTGCAGGCAGAGCCAGAGCGACGGCGAAGATCAGCGGTTTTATCAGACGCACTATATTTCCTTATACTGCTTTTGCTTAAGTTGCTATGCAATGTGCCGCCAATTATCCTTGATTGCAAGTTTGCCTCGGCATATGGAATAAATTTGGACAATAAGCACTGGCAGTGGCGTTTTGCCGCCGGCATTGATGAGATCCCCGCCGCCGAGTGGGATCTGTGTCTGGCTGAAGATGGCCAAACAGAGCCGGACAACCCCTTTTGCCGGCATGCTTTTTTGAAGGCGCTGGAGCAAAGTGGCAGTGTTTGCGCCGCAGCCGGCTGGCAACCCATGCATTTACAGCTGTTTTGCAACGACAGGCGTTTGGCTGTGATGCCTCTCTATCTCAAGGATCACTCCTGGGGCGAATATGTGTTCGACTGGGCCTGGGCCGATGCCTATCAGCGCCACGGTGAAGCCTATTATCCCAAGTTGGTCTGCGCCATTCCCTTTACGCCTGTCACCGGCCCAAGACTCGGGATAGCGCCCGAGGCCAGGGCGGCGGCCGCTGATATCCAGCAGGCGCTGGGGAAACTATTTTGGCAACTGCTCGAAAGCTATTCCTCCTGGCATTGGCTGTTTGTCAGCAAGGGGCAGCTCGAGTCATTGCGGCAATTGCCCCAGACCTTGTTGCGGGAAGGCACGCAGTTTCATTGGTTTAACCGGGGTTACAGCCAGTTTGATGATTTTTTGGCGCGGCTCAACTCGAAACGGCGCAAGAATATTCTCAAAGAGCGCCGCGCCTTGGCTGACTTGCAGTTTGTCTGGCTCAGGGGCGATGAACTGCAAGATTGGCACTGGCAGCTTTTCTATCGCTGCTATCGGCAAACTTACCTGAAACGCTCCGGCCACCGGGGATATCTTCAGCCCGACTTTTTCAAGCTACTCGGTAAGTTGATGGCGGCCGAGGTGCGTTTGCTCCTGGTGCACCGAATGGGCGAAGCGCCGCAACAGGCGCTGGCATGCGCGCTTTATCTGCAGGGGAAAGATACGCTTTATGGCCGCTATTGGGGCGCACTTGAGGAGATCCCGGCGCTGCATTTCGAGGCCTGTTACTGGCAGGGGATTGACTATTGCATCAAGAACGGCCTCAGTTGCTTCAACGCCGGTGCCCAGGGGGAGCACAAGCTGATTCGCGGTTTTGAGTGTGTCACCACCTATTCGCTGCACGGCATAGCGCATCCAGGCTTTCGGGAGGCGATAGCCGATTTCTGTCAAACAGAGGCCGGCAACAACCGCTTGTATCAAGCGCAGTTGCAGCAGGCCTTACCCTACAAAAAGGGCGATTAACCCAGCGCCAGCCAGACACCGACCCCAAGCATCAGGCTGCCGGCTATCCGGTTGAGCAGGCGGACATTGTTGCCACGGCTCAAAAACAGCCTCAGGCTCTTGCCGCCGTTGGCATAGGCCAGCATGCAGATGAGTTCGGTACACATGATAATGCCGATGAGTGCCGTCAGTTGCGGTGCCATAGGTTGCTGCAGATTGATAAAGGGAGGCAGCAAGGAAATCATAAAGGCCCAGCCCTTGGGATTGGCAATGGCGGTGACAAAACCTTGGGAGATCAACGCTGTGCGCTTGATACTTCGTGGTTGGTCGAGATTGGCCATCTTGCCCTTGGCCCGCCACATATTGATGCCGAGCCAGATAAGATAGGCTCCACCAAGATATTTGAGTCCCTGGAAGATCATCGGATGTTTCAACATAATCGTGGCCACCCCCAGCACGGCCGCCAAAGCTACCAGGGCGACCCCCACGACTTCACCCAGCATCATCCACAGAGTGCGGCGCACCCCAATGCTCATCCCCAGTGTCATGGCCAGGGTCATGCACATTCCCGGGGTAACGGAAACAAAGAAAAAGGTTGGAATAAAAGCGGCGAGCAGGGCGTAGTCTTGCATTTTGGGTACAGCTATCTCTCAAAAAGGGAGATCAGTCTAATGAAATCCTACCGGGTGACAAAGTAAAAAATTGCAGTGCTCAATATACTAACAAGAGACCGATCATCAGATCGGTCTCAAACGGGGGATTTCGTTATCGGTTACAGCACGCCACGCTTCATTTGATCGCGCTCGATGGATTCGAACAACGCCTTGAAGTTACCCTCGCCAAAGCCGAGGTTGTTCTTGCGCTGAATAATTTCGATAAAGATCGGGCCGAACAGGTTTTTGGTGAAGATCTGCAGCAGATAGCCACTGTCATCCCCGTCCACCAGAATTTGATGATGCTTTATCTTGTCGCGGTTTTCCGTCACCTGCGGCACCTTGTCGAAGATGGTGTCGTAGTATTCAGGGATGATGTCCAGGGTCTCGATTGAGGTTCCTTCCATGGCATCGAGCGAGGCGACGATATCCCGGGTGCGGAACGCCAGATGTTGCACGCCCGGGCCGTTATATTCGCGCAGGTACTCATCAATCTGGTTTTTGTCGTCACCCTTGCCCTCATTGATGGGGATACAGAAGCTGCCATCGGGAGAGCGCAGAGCGTAGGAGACCAAGGCGGTTTGTACGCCGCTGATATCAAAGTAACGCACTTCGGTGAATCCGAAGATATCCTTATAGAAATCAGACCATTGTTCCATAGTACCCTTGTGGACATTGTTGGTCAGGTGATCTACTTCCATAAAGCCTTTTTCAGGGACTATCACAGGGGCAGGCAGGTCGACAAAGTCTGTCTTGTAGATGTTGTTCTGCTCGCCGAAACGGTCGATGAAGTAAATCAGGCTGTCGCCTATACCATAGATTGCCGGGTAAGGCAGGTCAGTGTGGGCCTGATCCGCCGGGCGGGCGCCGCGGGATACCGCCAGTTGCAGGGCATAGTTGGCATCTTCTACCCGCCAACCCATGGAGCAGATGGCCGGACCATGGTGCTTGGCAAATTCGGCGCTGAAGCCTTGACGCTCCTTGTTGAGCAGAAAGTTAATGTCGTTCTGCTTGTAGTAGAAAATCTCCCTGTCCTTGGCTTTTTTCAGCATTGAGAAACCAAAGTCGATAAAGACCTGGTGCATGAAATCACTGTCCGGGGTTGCAAACTCGGTAAATTCGATACCGAGCAGTCCCAGTGGATTCTTTTCGCTTGCCATTTCTATGTCCTCTTCAATGATGTTGCTTGCGGCCATTCTCTGATGGCCTTGCTGGATATTCGGGTCCGGGCTCAGCGTTCGAGCCAGGAGCGGTTGTAATCAGTACTCATGCAGCTCTGCACATGGGTGGTTAACTGCAGCGGGGCAAAGGTATCCACCATAACGGCGTATTCATAGGTGTCTTTCTTGCCGATGGAGGCTTCGGTGCGCCCGGGCTGCGGCCCATGAGGCACGCCTTTTTGATGCAGAGTCAGGTAACCGGCTTCTATGCCGGTGCGGCTCATAAAGTCGCCATCCACATAGTAGAGCACCTCGTCGCTGTCGATATTGTTGTGGTAGTAAGGTGCCGGGATAGCCTTGGGATGGAAGTCGTAAGGTCTGGGAACAAAGTTGCAGATAACAAAGTTGTGGGCGGTAAACACCAGATGATCCGAGGGGGGCAGGTGAATCTTGCCTACCTTGGGCGCGTACTCTGTGATATTGAAGGCCCAGGGGTAGACAAAACCGTCCCAACCCACCAGATCAAAAGGATGCCATTCCAGCTGAGTCAGCTGATACTTGTCGCCAAACTTGCTGACCAGTGGGAATTCCCCTTGCTCGACCTTGGCCTCTGTCAGTTCGGGTACCCGGATATCCCGCTCGCAATAGGGGGCTGACTCCAGCAACTGGCCATAGTCATTGCGAAAGTGTTTGGGGATCTCCACCATGGAGAAGGACTCGATCACCAACAGGCGCACATTAGTGTAGTCCTTGAATTTCAACTGATAGGTGGTGCCGCGGGGGATCACCAGATAGTCCCATTTTTGCACCTTGAGCTTGCCGTATTCACTTAAGAGCTCGCCTTCACCCTCGTGGACAAATACCACCTCGTCGGCGTAGGCATTGCGGTAAAACAGCTCGGTATCCTCGGTGACTCTGGCGGTATAAATCGCCAGATCCTGATTGAAGAAAATCTTGTTGCGGGCACAGAAGAAGTGCCCCTGCCTGTCGGCCTGTTTGCTGTCCAGTTTATAGTTCTGTACCAGGGAGTCCTGCCACACTTCTCCATGACTGAGCTTAAAAGGCTCAACAGTTAACGCCTTGGTAGGCATATTGTGGTGGTACTTGTTGGAATAGATATTGGAAAAGCCATGGGTTGAAAACAGCTCTTCACGGTAGAGTTCACCGGATGGCTTCTCAAATGCGATATGGCGCTTGTTGGGAACCTGCCCCTGTTTTACATAAAATGGCATTTGACTCTTCCTTGGTGGCGCTTGCTGTTAACCTTCTTTGGGAACCTTCGGCGGCCACTGTTGTTATTCTTGTTCTCTTTGCGCTCTTGTCTGTCGGAATTGCCGGTCGCTGGCAGCGCAAATGAGCCGTTTTTGTGATCTATCTTTCAATTTAGTTGCGTGCTTGTACAAAAAAAAGAATAATTATTCGGCATACTCAATCTAAAAATTTGATTGTCTTGTTGGATTTACGGGAGTGTAAACCTTGCGTATCGATATCGACGCCTTCAATGTGCTTAAGGTGGTGGTGGAAGAGGGCAGTTTTGCCAAGGCGGCAGAGCGTCTGCACAAGGCGCAGTCGGCGGTGAGCTATCAGATAAAGAAACTGGAACAATATCTTGGCGTTAATCTGCTGGACCGTAATCAATACCGGGCCGAGCTGACTCACGAAGGGCGGGTTATTCTGGCCGAGGGACAACGCTTACTGGCGCATCTTGGCAACATAGAACATCTGGCCAGCCGTTTCAGTGAGGGTTGGGAGCCCAGGTTGGAGCTGGTGATAGACGGCGCCTTGCCGATGGAGCCTATCATGACTGCCCTCAAGCGCATGACAGAGCATAAGATCCCGACCAAAATCCAGCTTAATATGGAGTTTCTCGGTGGGGTACAACACAGGTTTGAGCGCGACAGCGCTGATCTTATGTTGGTGAAAGACTATCGCAGCGGCCCCAGTTACCACCCCAAGCCCCTGCCTGCCATCACCAGCGTGTTGGTGGCAGGTAAAGGCCACCCCTTGACTTCGCGCCGCGGCATAACCCTGTCTGAATTGCAGCAACATGTGGAGCTTACCATCGAAGACTCATCACCGGTCAAGAGCCAGCGCGATGAGCTGCAGTTTGGCGGCGACAAGGTCTTTTATCTTTCCGGTTTTATTATGAAAAAGAACGCCTTGCTCAAGGGGCTGGGTTTTGGTTGGATGCCGGATTTTCTGATAACCGAAGAGCTGGCTTATGGTGATTTAAGTGAGCTGGACTTTGTCGGCGGCAGCCGTTTTCGTTTTATTCCTCAGTTGGTGTCGACGCTGGAACGCCCCCTTGGCCGCGCAGGAAGGCTGTTTACCGAGCTTATTCTGGAGGAGTTTGAGCGCTTTCAAGGGGATAACGCCTGCGGTTTGGGTTGAAGCATTCTGTTACTTTTTACTCAAATTACATCCACCTCCTCACTTGCTGTTTTGACATTTTATGTCATAGACTGAGTGCCAGGTCATTCAGACCCTAAACCATTGAGGGGGAGTTTCAATGAGCAAGAACAGCCATGAAGTGGATTATGAGATCAAGGGCGAGAGCATGCAGCTGGTTGAGGTGGAGCTGGATCCAGGCGAAACCGTGATAGCCGAGGCCGGCGCCATGACTTACATGGAGGAAGGGATCAGTTTTGAAGCCCGGATGGGCGATGGCTCAGAGCCGGATTCGGGCTTTTTCGGCAAGTTGATGGGGGCCGGTAAACGTATGCTGACAGGTGAAAGCCTGTTTATGACCCATTTCAGCAATCAGGGCCAGGGCAAACGCCGGGTGTCGTTCGCCGCACCTTATCCAGGCACTATTCTGGCAATCGATCTCGATGAGGTCGGCGGTGAACTCATTTTGCAGAAAGACAGTTTCCTGGCCGCGGCTATGGGGACCCAGGTGACCATGAGATTCAATAAGCGCCTGGGAACCGGTTTCTTCGGCGGTGAAGGCTTTATTTTGCAGAGCCTCAAGGGTGATGGCATGGCCTTTATTCACGCAGGTGGCACCTTGATCCGTAAAGAGCTCAAGGGCGAAACCCTGAGAGTGGATACCGGCTGTCTGGTGGGCTTTACCAATGGCATCGATTACGACATAGAGAGAGCCGGCTCTCTCAAGTCCATGGTGTTTGGTGGTGAAGGTTTATTTTTGGCGACACTTTCAGGCCATGGCACAGTGTGGCTGCAGAGCTTGCCGTTTTCCCGTATGGCCGACAGGATCATTGCCCATGCGCCTTCTGCCGGTGGCAGTGACAGGGGCGAGGGCTCAGTGCTTGGCGGAATTGGCCGTATGCTGGATGGGCGCTGAGAAGCGCTATTGGCGAAACTACCGGCAAAGATAGCAGTAAAGATTAAGGTAAAGATAGCAGCGAAGAAAGGCAGTCAAGCGCTTAACCTATTTTGCCGACAAACAAAAAAGCCATGGTTTCCACCATGGCTTTTTGCTTTGGAACTCAGGGCTTTGATAACGGCATCAGTGTTCCAGGATCTCAATGATCCTGCGGGTCTTGTCGTGCAGCTTGAACAGCGTGCCTTCTATGTCGACCGTTATCAGGCCATCATTGCCCAGGGGCACAACCACTCGGCCGCGGGCATAGATATCATTATCAAGGATATCGCCCCTGTGATAGCGCTTTTGCCAACCCGGAGGCAAAGGTTCACCCCGGGCGGCTTTCTTTTGCAGTCCCGGGGGTAAATCTTTATGGTCTTTATCCTGCTTGGCCAAAACGGCCGGACTGGCCAGCAGGGCACCCAGGCTGATTGCTACCAAGGTTTTGGATAGTTTGTTTGTCATAGTTTCTCTCCTGCGAGTAGAAGAATACGTTGCCATTCCTGCTCTGTAACCGGTTGCACGCTCAGTCTGGCCCCTTTTTGTACCAGATACATATGTTCGAGCTGCGAGTCTGCCTTGATCTCTTTCAGGCTGACTGTTTTGGCAAACTGCCGTTCAAAGCCGATATCCAGCTGGAACCAGCGCGGTGACTCTGGACTGGACTTGGGATCAAAGTAGGGTGATTCTGGATCCCAGGCCGTGGTATCGGCTTTGGCCTTTCCGACGACTCTGGCTGTGCCCACCACGCCCGGCGTTTTGCAACTGGAATGATAGAACAAAATGGCGTCGCCGATTTGCAGTTCATCGCGAATAAAGTTGCGAGCCTGATAATTGCGGATCCCGCACCAGGGTTCCACCTTGACCCGCTGTAGATCGTCGATGCTGAATTCATCGGGTTCGGATTTCATCAACCAGTACTTCATGCTGGCACTCCTTGAGTGTTTTTACCAGAAAAGCTTACCAGCCTGTTAAGCACTTATTCAGCAAGGCAGGGGCAGACTGACCTCATTAGATTGGTAGATTATGCATTATTGTGATAATCGATGTAAAAGATTAGGAGTCGCCTATGGCCACACTTAGCCTGACAGCTTCAACTGCTGATTATCAAACTTATCGCCATGATTTTGCCCGCGGGGAACAGGATTACGACCCCGCGACAGTCCATAAATTTGTTGCCGAAATGAAGCGCCAAGGCATGTTGCTCAACGAGTTCAGTTGGGATGATTGGTATCAAAACAGCCATATGGTCGACAGGCCTGAATATATCGCCGATGCTTCCTTGTATGAATGCCGCTTGCTGCTCAGTGCCATGGCGCGCTTAGAGCGTTTCAGCCCGGGTGTCCTGCAGAACATGCGCCGCCAGGGGGTCATGTTGGCCTTACTGGAAAGAATGCAGCAATTGCAAAAGGCGGCCTGAGGATATTCGGTCGCTGTTACCGTGCATTTTGCGGCCATGATCCGTCATCGGCAGGCTTTTTATTCAGGGCTCCTTTGGGGGCCCTGATGGTTTTTGAGCCATTATTCTTTAGTCTAAAAGCCGGTTTCCTTGCTTGTTATTCCAATACGCCATTCGTTAGAGTCGTTATGAACCCTGCGCCCAGGCCGCAGTGAAAGCCGATCATTGCCGCTGTTTTTGATGCTTTTCAGACGCTGCCAATATGGCTTCACACTGTGAGGGGAGGGCCGCCGGCTCAGGGTGACAGACTCTTCCTATAACGATAAAACAACGCACGGAGGCTTAGATGTCTGCCAACAAGACAAGCAAGCAACTCAATGATTTACCTCTGTCACAGAGCCGTTATCTGGGGCACAGTAATACTCCCTTGATAGACAAGACCATAGGTCAGTATTTGCAGGATATCTGCAACCGCTATCCGGACAATACAGCTGTGGTGATGCATCATCAGCAACTGCGCTGGAGTTATGCGCGCTATCTTGAAGAGATAGATAAGTTGGCCACAGGCCTGTTGGCACTGGGTATCGGCCCCGGGGACAGGGTCGGGATCTGGTCGCCCAATAATATCGAGTGGTGTCTGACTCAGTTTGCCACCGCCAGAATTGGCGCCATCATGGTGTGCATCAACCCGGCTTATCGCCCGGAAGAGCTGGAATATGCACTTACTAATGTGGGCTGTAAGGCTCTGATCACTCACGATAAGTTCAAGTCCAGCGATTACCTGGCGATGCTGAATGAGTTGGCGCCGGAGCTCAGTGATGCCGAGCCCGGTAAGCTGGTGTCCAGTCGTCTGCCGGAACTGCGCTGCGTTATTCGCACCGGCAGTGACAAGACGCCGGGCATGCTGAATTTCCCCGAGGTATGTGCCATGGGCTCTGAGGCGGAATATGCCGATCTCAAAGGCATAGGTGAGCGTCTATCGGCCAATGATGCCATCAACATCCAGTTCACTTCAGGCACCACGGGTAACCCCAAAGGCGCCACGCTGACTCACCATAATATTCTCAACAACGGCATGCTGGTGGCCGATGCCATGGGCTTTGGCCCGGATGATAAGCTTTGTATTCCAGTGCCCCTGTACCACTGTTTTGGCATGGTGCTGGGGAATCTGGTGTGTCTGGCCAAAGGCGCCACGGCCGTATTCCCATCCGATGCCTTTGACCCTACGACTACCCTCAAGGTGGTCGAGCAGGAGCGCTGCACTGGACTGCACGGGGTACCAACCATGTTTATCGCCGAATTGGAGCTGGCCAATTTCCAGGATTATGACCTCAGCAGTTTGCGCACCGGGGTGATGGCCGGCGCCACCTGTCCTGAGGAGTTGATGAAACGGGTGCATAAGCTGATGCATATGACAGAAGTCGTTATCGCTTACGGCCAAACTGAATGCAGCCCGATCAATAATATGACAGAGGTGGAATCTTCATTTGAGAAACAAGTCACTACCGTTGGCCGGGCACTGCCCCATACCGAGGTGAAGATCATTGATGAATTCGGTGAGATTGTACCTATAGGGCAGCCGGGGGAAGTATGTAGCCGAGGTTATTGTGTGATGCAGGGTTACTGGAACGATCCGGCCAAAACCCAAGCCACCATAGATAAAGAAGGCTGGCTGCATTCGGGCGATCTCGGAGTGATGGACAGCGAAGGATATGTACAGATAGTCGGTCGCATCAAAGATATGATTATCCGGGGCGGTGAGAACATCTATCCACGGGAGATTGAAGAGAAACTCTACACCCATAGTGAAATTCAAGATGCTGCAGTATTCGGGGTACAGAGTGAAAAATACGGTGAAGAGGTGTGCGCCTGGATCAAGATACGTCCCGGCAGTACCGTCACTGAAGATGAAATCCGCCACTTCCTGACCGAGAAGGTGGCTTATTTCAAGGTGCCGCGTTATATCAAGTTTGTTGAACAATACCCTATGACGGTCACCGGCAAAATCCAGAAGTTCCGCATGCGTGAGCTGATGTATGAAGAGCTGCACCGGGATATCAACGCTTGAGTCATTTAAACCGCAACAGTAAAAGAGAAGCGCCGCATTGCGGCGCTTCTTTATGATCATGAATTACTTGCCGAATGGAATCGGTCTAGGGGTGTCTTTGTTGGATGGCGGCAGAATGGGCATTTCTACCTTGGGCTGTTCGCCGGTCAGCGACTTGAGGAAGGCCACCATCTCTTGGGTTTCTTTCTCGGTCAGTTTCTGACCCAACTGGATATCCGACATGGTGTTGACCGCCTCTTCCAGCTCCCAAACACTGCCGTCATGGAAGTAGGGGTAGGTGAGTTCAATGTTACGCAGTGTCGGCACCTTGAACACCATCTTGTCGGCTTCCTTACCCGTTACCGCCTTGCGGCCTTCGGCAGGGTTATCCGTGTGGAAAGGTTTGATAAGTCCCATCTTCATATACATGGTGCCACCGACCGCCGGACCATTATGGCAAGCGACACAGCCTTTGTCCTTGAACAGTTGATAACCGGCTTTGGCTTCGGCGCTGATGGCATTTTTGTCGCCTTCCAGATACTTGTCAAAGGGACTGTTGGGGGTCACCAGTGTCTTTTCAAAGGCGGCAATTGCATCTGTGATCCTGTCGATGTTGACCTCTTCAGAGCCGTAAACCTGCTTGAAGCGGGCGCGGTAAGCCGGCATGGAGGCAACGGTTTCGGACGCCAGTTCATGAGTAAATCCCATCTCCTTGGGGTTGGCTATTGGACCTGCGGCCTGTTCCTTGAGATCTTTGGCGCGGCCATCCCAGAACTGTGCCAGCATATAATCGGCGTTCAATACGGTAGGCGAGTTGATAGGGCCTTCTTGCCAGGCATGACCGATAGAGGTTGGCAGGGCATCTACCCCTCCCATGGAAAGATTGTGACATGAATTACAGGAGATAAACCCGGACTTTGATAATCTGGGTTCGAAGTAAAGCATTTTTCCGAGTTCGACTTTTTCCGGCTCGGTGATTTTCACCGGCTTGATAATTTCGATAGGCTCAGCCGCCTGAGCCGCAGTCATCCCGAGGGCTGCCGTTACAGCCATGACCAGTGCTTGATATCTCATTGCTATCACCTCTAATAGGCTTACTTTGTGTGTGGTTATTTGCCCATCATAGTGATAGAAGGAGAGCTTTGACAGCTGTTAATATCGATTGGCTCTATCGTTGATTTAGATAGGTTTTTTGTGATGATTACCGCGGTTTTAGCCTCCAATTTTAGCTATCTTACCCAAATCGAACTTTTTCACATTTTCATCTCTCGTCACACTTTGGTTTAAAGTGTGCGGTAAGCTGTATTTTTTGTGTCCGGCGCTGATTGAGACTGGTAGCTGCCAGACATCGACAAGCTATACTCTGTTAACTTCCGGAATGCTTATGGGGTTGGCCTTGGCATATGGAGTGGCATTATGGCAAAAACAGCTATTACCTTTTTCGGCCGTTCTGCGCTGCACGTCCTCTTGTTGTTGCTACTTTATAGTGGCAGCTCTTCTGTGCGCGCCGATACCCTGCAATTGAGCTCGCTTAATTGGCCCCCCTACACAGGTCAGATGTTGCAACAACAGGGAGCCTGTGTTGCCGTGGTCAAGGCGGCACTGGCCGCCATGGGCCATGACCTCAAAGTCAATTTCTACCCCTGGAGCCGGGCAGTGAAGTTGGCAGGCATGCCCGGATCTCCCTATCTTGGTTACTTTCCAGAGTATTATCACCAAAGTGATAAGTTTATCTTTTCCAAGCCATTAGGCTTTAGTCAATTGGCCTTGGTGGAGCAATCCCAGCGGCCAGTGAGCTGGCAACAGTTGCAGGACTTGCAGCGTTACAATCTCGGGGTGGTCAAGGATTATGTTAATACCGAAAGTCTGGATCGGGCCATGGACTCAGGCCGGCAACCCTTCGAGCTGGCCAATTCCGATGAACAAAACCTTCGCAAATTGGCGGCCGCCAGAATTGATGCCGTGGTGATCGATGCCAATGTCTATCGTTACCTGCTGCGGCAAAAGGGGATGGAAGATATGGAAGGCAAACTTAAACTGAATCGGCAATTGCTGGCCAGCAAGGGCTTGCTGGTAGCTTTTCGAAATTCCGAAGAGGGACAACGCTGGCGGGATATTTTCGACCAGGGGCTGGCCCGTATCGATGCCAAGAGCATATTGGAGCAACACCTAAAGTATCATTGAGTTGTCATCCAAAGCGGCTAAATTGAGCACTTTACCCCAGATGGACGTGTCTGTGACAGAAAGTGCCTATGAACTTGAACTGCTTGCCGAGCTGGAGCATAAATACCAGCAACACTTGAATGCCAGGTCTTTGGCCCAAGTCGGCTTTGCCGGGAAGACGCACGATGTGCGGGCGCTGGAGCTGGGGAACCCAAACGCCAGGGTGCCCACAGTGCTGTTCGTCGGCGGCGTTCACGGGATAGAGCGCATCGGCAGCCAGGTGATACTGGCGCTTCTTGGCAGCCTGTTGACCCGCTGCGGTTGGGATAAACATCTGCAGTTGATGTTAACTCAGATACGGCTGGCGTTTGTACCTGTGTTGAATCCCATCGGCCTTATCCGGGGAACTCGCGCCAATGGCAATGGGGTCGATTTGATGCGCAATGCTCCCATAGATGCCCGCGGCTCAGTGACTTTTATGGTCGGCGGTCAACGGCTTTCCCGCCATCTTCCCTGGTATCGGGGCCGCAGCAATCAGCTGGAAGCCGAGACCCGGGCGATTATTGACTACAGTAATGATCTTATGGCCCGCGGCAGCAGCTTGATTGTGCTCGATGCTCACTCAGGTTTTGGCCTGGTGGATCATATCTGGTTTCCCTTTGCCTGTAAGGACACGCCTTTTGCCCGCTTGGGGGAGGTGTATCATCTAAAGCAGTTGTTCGAAATGAGCTACCCCCATCATTGTCATTATCATATTGCGCCTCAAAGCCGCTTCTATCGCACCCACGGCGATATTTGGGATTATTTGGTCAGTTGTAACCCCCAAGTGCCTTTCCTTCCTTTAACGCTGGAAATGGGCTCCTGGGCCTGGGTTAAAAAGAATCCCAGGCAATTGCTGCGCTTCTCCGGTTATTTCAACCCTCAAAAGCAGCACAGGCTGCAGCGTATTTTACGGCGTCACTTTACCCTGATGCAGTTCTTGCTCGATGTGGGGTATGCTCAGGTACTGGAACAACTGCCTGAACTTCATCGACATCACCTGGACTATCAGGCACGAAACTTTTGGTATCCACAAGCGGCGGAGAAACCAAGTCATGACTGAGCAGCAAACCTGGGTGCTGATCCGTGGCCTGATGCGCGATAAACGTCATTGGCAAGCCTTTGCCGATAATCTGCTGGCGGCGGGGTTTCGGGTGGAGCTCATCGATCTGCCTGGAAATGGCGATAGGGTGGCGGATATCAGCCCCTGGGATATTCAGGATTATGCAGACTTTGTTGCAGATGAACTGCTGCGGCGCAAGGTGGCTAAATGCCGAATATTGGCTATTTCCATGGGCGCCATGGTGGCCATGGAAATAGCCGGGAAAAATGACGCTGAAGATGGCCGCCAAAAGGAGTTTCAGATTGAGGGGCTTTTATTGCTCAACAGCAGCGCCGCCGATCTTTCGCCTTGGTATCAGAGATTTCGGCTGCAAGCCCTGCTGCGAGCCTTGTGCTCCAGAGTCAAAGGTGAGGGCATTCAATGGCGCGAGGCGACGATTCTTGCGCTTACCAGTCTTGCCCATGCCAAAGATAAGTCTCTGTGCCGTCACTGGAGCCAACTGGCGCTTGAGGCCAAAACCACACTCGCCAATGGCCTGCGACAAATTGTTGCCTCGGCACGCTTTCGCTCCCCGGCTAACTTGCGGGTGCCGGCAGTCATTGTTTATGGCTGTGATGATCGCCTGGTTTCGCCCAAGTGCAGCGTTCGCCTGGCGGCCAAATATCGACAAAAGCCGATTCCTTTTTGCCGCTGCGGTCATGATGTGGCGTTGGATAGGCCTGAGTTATTGCTGGAGTTGGTGCAGCGTTTGAGTCGACAAACGCCTTAGACTTGCTTGGGGAAGTTTGAGCCCAGGTCAAAATCGAAGCAGATATCCGACCTGGGCTTTGTGGTTAATGGGAGGCGACCACTGTCTTGCCTATGGGCGTTAAAGAGAGCAAGGCCAGCTTCAGATGCTGAATGCCAAAAGGTATGCCTATGATAGTGACAAAGCAGGCCAGGGCGTGGGTCAGGTGGCCTATCGCCAGCCAAATTCCGAACAGCAGGAACCAGATGATGTTGCCGACCATACCCAGGGCGCCGGTGCCCAAGTCTTCGCGGCCAGAGAGCCTGTCGCGGCTGATATGCTCCTGACCGAAGGGCCAGAATGCCAGTTCACCTATGACAAAGCAGGCGCGGCCGAATGGGATACCTATGATACTGATAAAACAGAGTAAGCCGACAAACCACCAGGCCAGTCCCATGACAAAGCCGCCAAGAATAAACCAGGCAATATTAAAAATAAGACGCAAAATAGCCATTGAGTGCTCCTTTAAATGGCGGATCAAGCCACACAGTTTTGCTGTAAAGCTTGGGGATATTTCGATTATTAGCCAGAAGCATGCCATAATTATAACCTCTTGAATAATATTGGATATTTCCATTTGTGAGCCTGGGCGGATGGCGACGATTGGTGGTTTATACCAATAAGTGGCGATAATCATCATAGAGTGAAGTTGCAATGGATTAGCCACCAAGCCATCACTTAGTCGGCATAAAGCCAACTGGTGCCTGTGAGGATTTGTGGCCTGAACCCTGTCCTCCTTGGCGGCAAACACATACAATAGCTATCCCTTGCACACCTTAGCCTTGAAATATATCGCCAGTGCCATGTCTTTAGCCGATTTCAAACTGGATAAAACCCCGGTTCAAGCCTTTGAGTTTCGGGGACATCAGCTGTTTATCAAGCGCGATGATCTACTTCATCCCAGTTTCAGTGGGAATAAGGCGCGCAAGTTCCGTTATTTCCTCGACCATGACTTTCCCGGTATCAAGCGCCTGATAGGTTATGGTTCGGCCCAGGCCAACTCACTCTACTCTATGGCGGCGCTGGCCAAACTCAAAGGTTGGCAGCTGGACTTTTATGTGGATCACCTGCCGGACTGGTTGCAGCAGCGCCCCCTGGGTAACTATCGCGCCGCGTTGGAATTGGGCGCACGGGTGATTGCCGTAAAGAATACGCCCAAGGCCGAGTTGATGACCGGCATGACCCTGGAGAACTTTGTCAGGCAGCATATTGTACCTGAGTGCGAGCACAGCCTGTTCGTTCCCGAAGGGGGCCGCTGTAGTTATGCCGAATACGGCGTAGCTCAGTTGGGCGCCGAGATTTTACAGTGGCAGCAGCAACAGGCTGCCCATAACCCCAAGCTGTTTCTGCCATCGGGGACAGGTACAACGGCGCTGTTTCTACAGAAGTATTTTTGTGAGCAACAGGCTGATATTGAAGTGCTGACCTGCGCCGTGGTCGGCGGAGACAGTTACCTCAAGACCCAGTTGCTTGAGTTATCGCCCGATGAGGCATTGCATCCAACTATTGTTACACCTGAGCGTAAGTATCATTTTGGCAAGTGTTACCCCGAGTTTTACCAACTTTGGCAAGAGCTGGAGCAAAGCGGTATCCGCTTTGAGCTTTTGTACGATCCGCTCGGCTGGCAAGTGTTGCTCGACTTCTTGCAACGTGAGGGCGACTGCCAGGTACTGTATCTGCATCAGGGGGGGCTCCTTGGTAATGAGTCCATGCTTCCCAGATACAGGCGTAAATTCGGTTGAGTGGGAACCTTGACTTCAGATCAGCTGGTTGCGCTTGAGGATCTTATGAGTACGCTCTGCCAAACGTTGCAAGGATTTGAGATCGGCAAGCCCAGGCACCTCGTCATCGAGACGGGACTCCCAAAAGCATACCTCAGTGTCCAACATCTCCAACATTTTCTTGGAGCAACCCAGGCATTTCCCACCGCATAGGCTGGCTTCCGGCAAATTTAATGGAATACAACGCCGGATCTCGCCCAGCAATGAACGCATCGCTTCCGTGGTATTCGGTTTAATGGATCCGGGTTTAGTCGCGCTGCTTTTAGCGGCTGTGATGGATTGATTCAAGACAACACCGACAGATGAGTTTATTAAGCATCAGCTTAATTCAAGTGGAAGGCTTGGATAATGATCTGGCGCTTGATTTACTGTTTATCGCCATTTGGTCAGGCTGCTTCCCGGGATCACGGGAAAAGGCCTTGACCAAATGTGATGTTTACCCGATTGCTGCTGGATAACAGTCCAATCTGCCTGAGCGCTCGATACAGTGAGAGGATAGGGGTATCGAGTGGGTATTTCGACAGTCTTACTTATTGGCGCTCAGCAACCACTTCATAAACTTGAGGGTTTCTGTACGCTTTGAGAAGGTTTGCTTCTTCTTGCCTTTGCTGTCGGTAAAGGCGATTGAGTTTTTGTTGATGGAAATTGAATCTACAGGAAAACTTACTGCGATTTCATGTCCGTTTACTTTGTATGACATAGGCCACACTCCTTATTTCTGTTAGCGCCGGTATTGGCGTATATAATCTTAACTATAGAAAATCCTTAGCATTTATTGCGAAAGATGCGTTGGTTGACTATTGAATGTACCCAGTTTGTCACCCTTTATCAAGCCCCCCGATAGACTGAAGTGCATAAAGGCACTTCGGGTGTCAGTAGAACATCAGACCATCGCCGCAGCACAGAGTTCACCACAGCTGTGTGACATTTCAATTAAACTCAAGAATTATTAACTGAACGGACTTACTTAAGAGGCCTGGAGCGAGATGGGACGAGCTGAGGATACCTTAATAATTCAGCTTATTGTATAGATAATTTACTACAAGTCAAGCAGTATAAATATTGGGCCGACATATCCGGAACTACATGTTTCTGCTACTCTTTTTTCTGATGGTGCCAATGGTTCCCTGACGCACTTTGGCTTGAACACAACTTGAAGTGATTACACCGGATGGATTGGTACCTTACCTTATAGTGGCAAGGAGTGCGTTAATGAATAGAGTGTTGATTGGCATAGGATTATTTATTCTTTTGCTCTGGCCAGGGTTGTGCCCGGCGGTCGAACCTGAGCCGGAAACGTCAAGCGAGCAAAGTGCTGCTGGGGCTTATGAGTACCGCGATCCCTTGCTCCGGGATACCCCCAGAGGTGCCCTGCAGGGCTTTATGCATTATGCCCGAGAAGGGGATTATCAAACCGCGGCCGAGTATCTGGATCTGCGTTTTCTTCCCGCCGGTATGACTGCGGAGCAGGGGCCACTCTATGCCAAGCAGTTGCTGGCGATTATCGAGCGTAATCTCTGGCTCAATCCTCAGGAGCTTGATGATACCCCAGAGGGTAAAACCGACGACAAGCTGCCCGCTTACCGGGAGGGGTTTGCCCGTTTGGAAGCCGAAAACAAGGCCTATCAGCTTCTGTTGCAGCGGGTGCCGAGCTCTGAATACGGCAGTCTGTGGAAGGTTTCCAATGCCACGGTTGCCAAGCTCCCAAAACTTTACCAGGCCTTGGGCTATGGCCCTGTGGTGGAGTGGTTTATCGAGCACATTCCTGAAGGACGCCTGTTTACCCTGAATCTTTGGGAATGGGCCATGATGCTGGCCTATCTGGCGCTGGCATTCTTATTCGTGGTGCCTTTGACCTGGTTGCTGCAATGGCCACTTTCACGTTCATCACACCCGCTCAAGGCTGAATTGGGCGCCTTTATTCGCGGCCCACTCAGGTTCTTTGCCGCTGTGGCACTCGATAGGGCCATGCTTGCCAACAGTACCTTGAGCGCTGCGATGCAGGAGATAGTCAACACAGGCTTTTTCTTTATTCTGGCCACGGTTTGGTTGATATGGGCGCTGGTGGGGCTGGCACAGAGCAGTCTTAGGGAGCGCTGGATAGCCAAAGGCAACAAACAGGCGGCCTCCTTGTTGCGTCCTCTTGGGAATTTTTTGCGGGTGGCCCTGCTCAGCCTGGCGACCTTATTATGGCTCGAGCACCTGGGGTTTAATGCCGGCACTATACTGGCCGGGATGGGCATTGGCGGGCTGGCAATCGCCTTGGCCTCGAAGCAGTCGATAGAAAACCTTATTGGCACCATTACTCTCTATTCGGCGGCGCCTATCAAGGTTGGCAATATTGGCAATTTCGGCGGCGTTCGCGGCACAGTGGAGGAGATAGGCCTACGCTGTACCCGCATTAGAACTCTGGATCGCTCTGTCATTCATATGCCCAACGCCAAGTTGGCCGAAATGGAGATAGAGAATATTTCAGAGCGGGAGAAAATCCGTTTTAAGACAGATATCCGTCTCGATTACAGCACTGATGCCAAACAGTTGCAGGCGATCATCAATGATATCAAAGCCTTGCTAAAGCAGCATGAGAAGGTGGATGAGTCACCGATGCGGGTCACCTTCAAGGGCTTCGGCAACGCCGGACTCGAGTTGAATGTACTGGCCTATGTCGGCACCACCAGTTTACCTGTTTATCAGGAAGTCGCCGAGGAGTTGCAGCTGGGGATCATGGCGATTGTCGCCGAGCACGGCAGTAAGATGGTACCTGTATGGCCGGTTTCACCTTAATGCTACTCAGATTCCGTATTGATTCGGTTTGAAAATACCGCTCACGGTAAAGTGAACGGTATCAGCAGGGTCTTCAGTCCCGGATTCAAGCTCGCATCGCTTTTTCACCCCTGGCAAGGCCTACCACGCCGGAGCGGGACACTTCCACTACCTTGGTGACCTCGGTCAGCGCGGCAATAAAGGCGTCCAGTTTATCGCTGGTGCCCGCCATCTGTACTGTATAGAGATTGGCGGTTACATCGACAATTTGGCCGCGGAAGATATCGGCGGTGCGTTTTACCTCTGCCCGCAATGCGCCGCTGGCCTTGACCTTGACCAAGGCAAGCTCCCGTTCCACATGGGTGGACTCTGTGATGTTGGATACTTTGAGCACATCGATAAGCTTGTGCAGCTGCTTCTCTATCTGCTCCAGTATGCTCTCATCGGCCTCTACTGCGACTGTGAGCCGGGAAAGTGTCGGATCATCGGTGGGAGCCACCGTGAGGGTTTCAATGTTGTAGCCACGTTGGGAAAAGAGACCGACAACTCTTGACAGGGCGCCGGGCTGGTTTTCCATCAATACAGATATGATTCGACGTCTCATCAGCTTTTCTCCGTCTTGCTCAGCCACATTTCATTCATAGCGCCACCACGAATTTGCATCGGGTAGACGTGTTCGGTTTCATCGACACTGATATCCACAAACACCAGCCTGTCTTTCATGGTCAGGGCTTGTGCCAGTTTGCTCTCCAGCTCATCCACATGGTCGATATTGATCCCAACGTGGCCGTAGGCTTCGGCTATTTTGGCAAAATCAGGCACTGAGTCCATATAGGAATGGGAGTGGCGGCCGGAGTAGATCATGTCCTGCCACTGTTTCACCATCCCGAGGAAACGGTTGTTGAGATTGATGATTTTCACCGGCACATCATATTGCAGTGCGGTGGAAAGCTCTTGAATATTCATCTGAATCGAGCCGTCGCCGGTGACGCACACGACGGTTTCATCCGGCATCGCCATCTTGACCCCCATGGCGGCCGGCAAGCCGAATCCCATGGTGCCCAGGCCGCCTGAGTTGATCCAGCGCCGCGGCTTGTCGAAAGGATAATAGAGGGCGGCAAACATCTGGTGCTGGCCAACATCGGAGGCCACATAGGCATCACCGTTTGTCAGGCGATAGAGGGTTTCTATCACTTGCTGGGGCTTGATCCGTTCAGCATTGCGCTGATAGTCGAGGCAGTTGCGGCTGCGCCAGGAGGCAATTTGCTGCCACCAGTGTTGCAGCGCCTCGTCATCCTGAGGCGTTACCTTGTCTTCATCCAGTAATTGCAGCATCTCGTTCAGCACCTTATCGGCCGAGCCCACAATCGGAATATCCACCTTGATGGTCTTGGAGATGGATGAAGGGTCGATATCTATGTGCAGTATGGTGGCATCCGGGCAATATTTGGCGACATTATTGGTGGTTCTGTCATCGAACCTCACCCCAATACCGAAGATTAAATCTGAATTGTGCATGGCCATATTGGCTTCATACAGGCCGTGCATCCCCAGCATGCCCAGGTTGTTGTGATGAGATCCGGGAAAGGCGCCCAGCCCCATAAGCGTATTGACCACAGGCAGTTTCAGTCGTTCGGCCAGAGTCAACAGCTGCCGGTGGCAGCCGGAGATAATGGCGCCGCCGCCCACATACAGCACTGGTTTTTTGGCGGCCATCAAGGCCTGCAAACCCCGGCGGATCTGGCCCTTGTGACCCGAAAGCGTCGGGTTGTAGGAGCGCATCTTAATCTCTTCCGGGTATTGATACTCGTGCAGTATCGCCGGGTTGAGACTGTCTTTGGGGAGATCCACTACCACAGGGCCGGGGCGGCCGCTGGCCGCAATATAGAAGGCTTTCTTGATAATGGTGGGAATTTCGGTGGGGTCTGTCACCAAAAAGCTGTGTTTCACCACAGGGCGGGAGATCCCTATCATGTCGCACTCCTGAAAGGCGTCATTGCCGATCAGGTTACTGGGCACCTGGCCCGAAAGCACCACCAGAGGGACTGAATCCATATAGGCGGTGGCGATGCCGGTAATGGCATTGGTCGCTCCCGGGCCGGATGTCACCAATACCACGCCGACCTGGCCTGTGGCTCTGGCGTAACCATCGGCCATGTGCACGGCCGCCTGTTCATGGCGGACAAGAATATGTTCTATATCGGATTTTTGATGCAGGGCATCATAGATGTCGAGAACTGAGCCACCTGGGTAGCCGAATATATGTTTTACGCCTTCGTCAATTAACGAACGCACTATCATGCTGGCGCCTGAAAGCATCTCCATTTGGTACTCCTTGATAAGATACCGTTACGGTAAACAGTAACTTTTACAGCGACGGTTATCGCTCTAATCCAAGCCGGAAGGGTAGTTCCGGCCAGCTGTCGACCCGGCCCTGGGGGCTCACCTCCCTGTAGGGAAGGGGTCTCTGTCACCAATGGACAGAATTTCATCATATTGGAAAGAGAGAAGTTTTCAAGCCCCTGGAAGCGGCTTTTTTATGAGCATGAATAAATTTCATTTTTGCCGCCGAAAAGCGGCCTTGATTGCGGTAGGTTATTGCGAAAGTATAATTTGTTATATATTGAATTAATTATATTTTATTATTAATTGAGGATATTTTTAGACTTTAGTCTAAAGCGCTGCCGATTCTATGTGTATGACCCCAATCTTTGAAAAATTGTGGTTCTTGGGGGTGCGGAAAATCGACAAACGGCGTTTTGCGCTCAAGCGGTTTCAAACGCTTGAGCGTGATTTACCGCCAGCTTTATTTTAGGAGCCGGTACTGCGGCATTCGGGCAAAGGGCGGCGACTGACGGCGAACTGGCACAGACCCACCAGTAGCACAGAGGCCAGCATCAGCGCGGCAAAGGGCACGGCAGTCCCCGTGTAAAACAGCGCCAGCAGCGGTCCTGCCAGAGCACCAAAGCCAAACCTCAGGGTGCCGATAACCGCGGTGGCTGTGCCGGTTTCCTGCTGAAACTTCATCAGTACTATGGCGTCGGCGTTAACCGACATTACCCCCAGGCATCCCATCAGGGGGATCAGCATGGCCACAGTAAAGTGGTAACTCAAGTCGAGCAGGTTCACCAGTAACAGCCCGGCAGCAGCAATACTGCCGAGCATAGTGGCGGCAACCAACATGCGTCTTGAACCATAGCGACCAACAATGCGTGAGTTGATAATATTGGCCAGCATCAAAGCGCCTACGTTGGTACTGAATAGTATGGCAAACAGAGACTTATCCAAGTTAAATACCGACATATAGACAAACGGCGAGGCTGTCAGGTAGCAGAAAAAGGCGAATGAAGTCAGCACGCCGCTGCCAATATGCAGCTTGACCCCGGGCCGGGTAAAGACGGTGGCATAGGCGCCAAAGAATGACTTGCGGCTGCGCTCGGCGCCTTGCGTATCCGATGGCAAACGCAGTTTCAGCAATACCAGCATGAGCAGCAGCAGGGCATAGCAGGCTAGGATAAAGAAAATCAAATGCCATTCACCCAGCTCCAGAATTAAGCTGCCTATGGATGGAGCCAGCAGCGGCGCCAGCATCATTATTAGGCTGACATAGGACATGCCCTTGGCCGTATTGTCACCATAGACCTCCTTGATATAGCCGGGGATCACCACGGTAGCGGCGGCGCCGATAAACGCCTGGAAAAATCTGAGGCTTAAAAACATTTCTATCGTTTGCGACAGCGCCAACCCCAGGCTGACCAACATAAATCCCGATAGGCCAATGATCACCAAAGGACGACGGCCGAAGCGATCGGCCAAAGGCCCAAAGGTAAGCATACCCAGAGAATACCCGGCCAGATACAGGCTCAGAGACTGCTGTACTGTCGTGATATCGGAATGGAAACTCTCGGCTATGGTAGCCATGGCCGGCAGATACATGTCGATGGCCAAAGGCGTTATCGCCACGATGGCCGACAGCATGGGAATAAGCAAGGCCAGATGCAGCCCTTGGGGCGTGCGCCTGGTTATCTGGGGTTGGGTATCCAATTTAACCTCATTATATTGGCCAAAAAGCATTGGATGCTTGGTCAGGAATGTGACTCGTGCCACGAAAAGGGGCTGGGGGTTTATGTTAAGTCGTGGCGGCCAATAAGGGAAGGTGCAAATAAGTCCTCGTGGCACTCTGGCTTGCACAGCAATTGGCGTTCAAGGCATCTGACTGAAGGCATGCCGGGGCCTGTCGAAGTCGGATAACACAGAAAGCCGGTTGCTGTGAAAGCCCCGAAGGGCGTGGCTTACAGGTCTGCCTGCTGTGTTGTGCTTCTTGCAAAGGACTAGGGCCATTTGCTGCGAACCACGCCTTGCATCCAGGCCTGTAAGCCGACGCAGAGCACACATGGGACTTGTTCGCGCCTTCCTTAGCCAATCCCCCAGAGTCGTTTCTTTACATTACTGACAAAGGAAGATGGAAAAGTGAATAGTGAGAATATTTTATTTCGCCCTGGATGACTTCCTGGCATAAGCTCACTACATTATCCACTCAGGACAGAATGCGCTTAAATTGACGGAGTTGAGTGCTGAATATGCGAGTTAATTTTCCACAATGGAACACCAGGGAGTCGCTGACTCAATTACTTCCCGGGCTGGCAGGATTACTGCATTACCAAAAAGAATGGTTGCGGGATGATCTGCGCGCCGCCTTGTCGGTAACCGCGGTGGCCTTGCCTGTAGCTATCGCCTATGCCCAGCTTACCGGGGTCAGCGCCGTTGCCGGGCTATACTCCTGTATTTTACCTATGATGATTTATGCTTTGTTTGGTACATCGAGGCAACTGATAGTGGGGCCGGATGCCGCAACCTGCGCCGTGATAGCCGCTGTGGTGACGCCACTGGCCGCCGGCGATGCCAAGGTGCACTGGCAGTTGGTGATGACCATGACCCTGATGACGGGCGCCTGGTGCCTGCTGGCCAGTCGCTTTCGGCTCGGGGTGCTTGCCGAGTTTCTCTCGCGGCCGATTTTGATGGGGCTGCTCAACGGGGTGGCGATAACCATTATCGTCGGCCAGTTCTCGAAGATTTTTGGCTTTAGCTTCGACTCCCGCTATTTGCTGGAACGCCTGGCAGGCGGCGCCGAGTATCTGTCGCGCACTCACTGGCCAACATTGGGCATGAGTCTGGCCACCTTGCTGGTGTTCCTGCTGGTCAAGCGTCTGCGGCCGCAACTGCCTGCCTCCATGGTGGCGATTGCGGTGGCAGGATTATTGGTATGGCTGTTTGATTTGCAGCAGTATCAACTGGCGGTGGTCGGCACTATCGAAGGCGGTCTGCCGGAGTTTCAGGCGCCGGTATTTGATTTAGGGCTCAGCCGTGAGCTGGTGATGCCGGCGCTGAACCTTGCCATGGTGAGCTTCGTTTCCATGATGCTGACGGCACGCAGCTTTGCCGCCAAAAACGGCTACGATATAGATCCCGATAAAGAGTTTCGCGCGCTTGGGGTAGCCAATATCGCCTCGGCGCTGTCTCAGGGGTTTGCCATCAGCGGCGCTGATTCGCGCACCGCGGTCAATGATGCCAATGGCGGCAAGTCGCAGTTGGTTTCTGTGATAGCGGCGCTGCTGATAGCCCTGGTGGCCCTGTTCCTGACTGCGCCGCTGCAATATATCCCTTCGGCGGCGCTCGGGGTGGTTCTCGTTATCGCATCGCTCTCTTTGATTGATATCAAGGGGATCTGGAAGCTGAGAAAGCGTGACAACGGCGCCTTTACCCTGGCGTTGATCACCCTGTTGGCCGTGCTCTTTATCGGGGTGATCCCGGGGATCACCCTGGCGGTGCTGCTGGGCTTGTTCCAATTTATCCGGGTAGTGATGAAACCCTCTGAGCAGCTGCTTGGTGTCGATCGCAAAGGGGTGCTGCGCAGTATCGACCGCAGTGACAAGGCTACGGCGATCCCGGGGATCATGATCTACCGTTTCAACTCACCCTTGACCTATTTCAACGCCGGTTATTTCAAACGCCAGCTGCTGCTCAGGTTAAAAGAGCAGCCCGAGCCGGTGGACTGTGTGATAGTCGATGCTGTGGCTTGTTTCAGTCATCTGGATATCAGTGTGATGGCCATGATTGCCGATTTGGCGCACCTGTTGAAGCGCCGCGGCGTCAGTTTGGTACTGGCGGGCCGTAAACGTCAACTACTCAGCTGGTGTGAAGCCAGCGGTATAGATGTGGCGGAGGATGGTTTGATCATCAGGCCTGATTTGGCCTTGGCGGTGCGTATGCATCAAAACTATAAACAAGCGGTCGCTGAAGGCCAGGCACCCGAAGTGCGGCGTTTGGCCGGCGATGATACCAGCGCTCCCAGACCGTCACACCTGTAAAACCTGGCGGGATCCCGACAGCACGCAAACGCCTGCCCGGATTACTCGGCAGGCGCTAAAGCGGCTGTTGCTCGCCGCTTTCCAGCCACAATGGTTTGGGTTTCATGGCGCGGATAAACCAAGGGTGCTCGAGCCAGGCCTGCAGCCATTGATTAAGACAGGGCAGGGGGGCTGCATTGAACCTGGCTCTATCCACATGGGCAAATTGGCGCACAAAAGGGAAGATGGCGAGATCCGCTGCGCTCATACGCCCGAGCAACATGACCTGCTGTTGTTGCTCTTTTTGCCCCTGTAGCTTTTGCTGCCCGAGATGTTCTTGAGCCTCAGCCAGTCTCTGCTCCAGTGGCAGCAAGTACAGGAGCGCTTGCTCGAAATAGCTTTGCTGGCTGAACTCAGGGTAACGGTCAAAGTATTTGTATCTGTCCAGCAAGGGCTTGAATGCCCTGTCATTGGTCGCTATCAGGGTTGAGATAAGGTTTTCTTCCTCAGGATTTTGCGGCAGCAATGAGTGGGGATCGGCTTGTGCCAGTGCCCAGAAAAGGATATCCAGGCTCTCGTCCAGTACCCTTCCATCAGCGAGTTGCATCACAGGCACAGTGCCTTTGGGCGATAGTTCCAGCATCTGCTGCGGCTTATTTTTCAGCAGAATTTCCCGCACTACAACAGAGTAGTCGGCGGCAATTAAGCCCAGTCTGGCGCGCATGGCATAGGGGCAGCGGCGAAAGCTGTACAGAATAGTTTGACTGCTTACTTGAGTCACAAGAGTCCCTTGGAATTCAATGAAAACAGCCATTGTAGGAATCACTCGGGTGGCAGGCAAGGTTGCTGTTCATAACCGCATGTAAAGGATTAAACCGCTACTATATGGCGGCCTGCTGTAGGAATCGCCGAATAACCCTACTTTTGCTGTCTATTTGCGCCACTGTGATTGGGATAGAATGGCGCCCCCATTTTGGGAGGCAAATCACTTAAGAAAAGTTTCAGAAGGTGACGCCGTTATGCACTGGAAATTAGGTTCCAGCCAGCAGAAGTTGAGGTAATGATGTCCAAAATAGTTGTATGTGCTTTATATAAGTTTGTTTCCCTGCCGGATTATGAGGCTTTGCGTCAGCCGTTGCTCGAGACCATGGAAGACAATGGTATTCGCGGCACCTTGCTGCTGGCTGCCGAAGGCATTAATGGCACTGTGGCCGGCTCGGAAAACGGTATCAATACTCTGATGGCCTGGTTGGATGCCCAGAATGGCCTGGATAATATCGTCTCTAAGCGCTCATTTGATGATGAGATGCCGTTCTATCGCACCAAGGTCAAACTCAAGAAAGAGATAGTCACCATGGGGGTGGAAGGCATAGATCCCAGAGAAGTGGTCGGCACCTATGTCAAACCTCAAGACTGGAATGCGCTGATCTCCGATCCCGATGTGCTGCTGGTTGATACCCGCAATGACTATGAAGTGCAAATTGGTACCTTCAAGAATGCCGTCAATCCCGAGACCGAGACTTTCCGCGAGTTTCCCGAATATGTGAAGCAGCAGTTGGATCCGGCCAAGCACAAGAAAGTAGCCATGTTTTGCACCGGCGGGATCCGTTGTGAAAAGTCCACTGCCTACCTTAAGCAACAAGGCTTTGATGAGGTATATCACCTCGAAGGCGGGATCCTCAAATATCTGGAAGATGTGCCCGAAGAGCAGAGTCTGTGGCAGGGAGAGTGCTTTGTTTTCGATAACCGGGTTTCAGTGGATCACCAGCTGCAAAAAGGTCAGTACGATCAGTGTAATGCCTGCCGGATGCCGATAACCGAGGCCGATAAGCAGAGCCCGGCCTACGAGCAGGGGGTCAGCTGTCCCCATTGCATAGATAAGCTGGATGAAAAGCAGCGCCGGCGCTTTATCGAGCGTGAGCGACAGATGCAACTGGCCAAGCATCGCGGTGAGGCCCACATAGGCGCCGATGTCAAAGAAGTGATCCATAAGCGCCGCGAGCAAAAACAGCGTCAGAAAGAGCAGGCCAAGCAAACGTCCTGATAGCGCTAAGAAATCTAATCATCGAAGGAGCCCATTGGCTCCTTTTTTGATATGCAGATGATTTAGGTGCCTCCAGTCATTATGGTTTTTCGATACCGGAACAAACAGCAGCCTTTCCCCACTCAATACCCATTCAGGTTTCTTGGCCAAAAAAAACAGCTTTTTCTTTAATTTGTGCCGTCCAGACAAAGACCTTCACATAACTGCAATCTTGATTAACCAAATCTGTCATCTGGATCTTAGACAATCAGGCCGCTCTACCTTTACTTGCGACCAATTTACTTCAACCCAATACGGATGATGAAAGTGATGAAAAATAGATTAGCTGCGTTGATCTCTTGCAGCCTGGTAAGCATGGCGGCCAACAGCGCCGTGTTACCCAGTGTTCAAACTGACAGCCATTGGTATAAGGAAAGCGCTCAGCGCGTGTCAGACAAGGCTACATTAGAATCAAAAGCAAAAGCCAAAAATGTGATTTTGTTTGTCGGTGACGGCATGGGGATCTCCACTTTGACTGCCGCGCGTATCTTCCAAGGACAGCAGATAGCAGGTAACCAGGGCGGTGAAGAGAACTTCCTGAGTTTTGAGAAGTTTGATCATACCGCATTGATCAAGACCTATAACACCAACCAGCAAACACCGGACAGTGCCGGCACCATGACGGCCATTGCGACCGGGGTAAAGTCCAAAGCGGGGGTGATTTCGGTATCCGAACAGAGCCTTCGTGGCAACTGCCTGTCATCCAAAGGTAATGAGCTGGTGACTCTGGTGGATCTGGCCAATGCCAAAGGCTTATCTACCGGTGTGGTGAGCACTGCACGTATCACCCACGCCACCCCGGCAGCAACCTATGCCCATAGCCCGGAGCGCGACTGGGAATCTGACGCCAAGCTGCCTGCCGAAGCGGTAGCCAACGAGTGTAAAGATATCGCCTACCAGATGGTGATGCGCGATAAAGACAATGCCCTGTCAGTCGCCCTGGGCGGCGGTCGCCGCGCCTTTATTCCTGAAACCGTGACTGATGGCGAGAACAAGAAAGGGCAACGTAAGGATGGCCTGGACTTGACCAAGGCTTGGGTCGACAACCTGGACAACGCCGCCTATGTGTGGAACAGCACGGAGTTTGACGCCATAGATGCCGGCACCACAGATCACCTGCTGGGCTTGTTCAACTCCTCCCACATGGAATATGAAGCGGACCGCGCCGATGATGTGGGCGGTGAACCTTCATTGACCCAGATGACAGCGAAATCCATCGAGATTTTGCAGAAGAACGACAAGGGCTATCTGCTGATTGTCGAGTCGGGTCGTATCGACCATGGTCACCACGCCGGTAACGCCAAGCGCGCCCTGGCCGATGCGGTGGAACTCTCCAACGCCGTTAAGGCGGCGGTAGAAAACACCAACCCGGAAGAGACGCTCATTCTGGTCACCGCCGACCACAGCCACGTGTTCACCATCGCAGGTTATCCGAAGCGGGGTAACCCCATTCTTGGTCTGGTACACGGCGTAGACGGAAACCTTTCTACTGCCCTTGACGGTAAGCCATACACTACCTTGGGTTACACCAATGGCCCGGGCGCCGTTGTGGGGAACCGTGACGACCTAACCTCAGTGGACACTCAAGACAAAGACTTTATCCAACAAGCTCTTATTCCTATGGGAAGTGAAACCCACGCCGGTGAAGACATCAGTCTGCACGCCACAGGCCCCGGCGCCAATCTGGTGCAGGGTGTAATGGAGCAGAACGTGATTTTCCACATTATCAATCAAGCCCAAGAGCTTGGCGGTACTAAGTATTAATTGGGAGCAAGGAAATGAATAAGAAATTACTGGTACTGTCTTTGGCCGCGATTCTCGGCTTGGCGGCCTGTGGAAGTGACGGTGACAACGGCAAGGACGGCAACGCAGGCACTCCGGGCACAGATGGAAGCAACGGCAGTGACGGAAAAGACTGGACCGCCGTTAATCAATGGTATGTCGATGGTCAAAACCGCGTCACCAAGGCGTCCAATATGAGCAATAACACCCAGGCGGGTGCGGCGAAAAACATCATCTTGTTTGTCGGTGATGGCATGGGCGTTTCAACTGTGACAGCGGCGCGGATCCTCGATGGTCAGCTCAAGGGGCAAACCGGAGAGGAAAACTCACTTTCCTTTGAGACTCTGCCTTATCTTGGCCTGGCCAAGACTTATAATGTCGATGGTCAAACCCCGGATTCGGCCGGCACCATGACGGCCATGGTCACCGGGGTGAAGACGGACGTTGGCGTGATCTCACAGGCTGAAGGTGTTGAGCGCGGCGTTTGTTCTTCCACCAGGGGTCAAAACCTGGTGACTTCGCTGGAACTGGCCGCCATGGCGGGTATGGCTACAGGTGTGGTTTCGACCGCACGTATCACTCATGCTACCCCGGCTGCCACTTATGCCCATGTGCCGGATCGCGACTGGGAAGCGGACAGCAACTTGCCGGCCGAAGCCGTCAGCAACGGCTGTAAAGACATTGCCGCCCAGATGCTGGACTTCAATAACGGCAAAGGGATCAATGTGGTTATGGGCGGTGGTCGCCGCGCCTTTATTCCCAAAACCACTATCGATCCAGAAGGCAAAGCGGGTAAGCGTAACGATGGTCGCGATCTGACCGCCGAGTGGTTGTCTCAGTACTCCAATGCCAGTTACGTTACCGACCGCGACAGTTTCCTGGCGATGGATACCGGCACCACAGAGCATGCGCTGGGGCTGTTTAACTCCTCTCACATGGAATATGACTACGACAGAGTCGAGGCTGGCGTTACCGGCGAGCCTTCTCTGGCAGAGATGACGGCCAAGAGTATCGATATTCTGAAAAAGAACGACAAAGGCTTTGTCCTGATCGTTGAAGCCGGTCGTATCGACCATGCTCACCATGCCGGTAATGCGGCCCGCGCTCTGTACGACACCATAGCCTTGTCTGAGGCGGTACGTATCGCCATGGAGAAGACCTCGGCCAATGACACCTTGCTGATGGTTACTGCTGACCACAGCCATGTGTTCACCATCGCCGGCTATCCGACCCGAGGTAATCCTATCCTGGGTCTGGTGAAGAGTAACGACGCCAACGGTCAGCCGTCGGTCACCAACTCTACCGATGCCAACGGCATGCCTTATACCACTGTTGGTTATGCCAATGGTCTGGGCTTTGGCTCGCTGGCGACCGGTGGCGATGAGCGATACAACTATGCCGCCGAGCCTGGACGCGTGGATCTGAACTACATAGACACCCAGAGTGTGGGGTTCCATCAGGAAGCATTGGTGCCGCTGGCAAGTGAAACCCATGCCGGTGAAGATGTGGCCATCTTCGCTCGCGGCCCGGGTGCCAGTCTGGTTCAGGGTACGGTTGAGCAGAACCACATCTTCCATGTGATGAACTTTGCCGGTGATTTGGTTAAAAAGGCCGAGGCCGCCGCGGCGCAATAAAGTTTAGCGTTTCGCAGCCTGATGCCCCTGCTTATCCTTAGTTTCAGGCAGGGTGCCAGGCTGCTTCTTTGGTTTTAGTCTTTTGTTTTAGAGTCATATCAGTAGGTTTATTATGTCCCGTGTAACATTCAAGCCAGCGTTTCCCTTTTTTTCCCGCGTAGCGCTTCATATCGCTCCTCGCACAGCTCATTGCACAGCCCCTCGCGTTCTTTGTCGCCCACTCACGTTTTCACTCGCTTTGGGGCTCACAGCTTCGCTGGGGCAGTTTGCCATGGCCAATACCCAGTCTGCCAGCAACCAGCCAGGCAGCCAGGAGCACGCCCATGTCAAAGCGGGCGGCTCAATTGGCAATGATGCTAATGTTTGTGCCGCCAAACCCGGCCGTTTTCAAGCCAGCTATCAGATCACTGTTGGCAGTGGTGAGCAGGCCAGGCAGCAGCAACTGATCCTGACGCGCTTTGACGATACCATCATCTATCAACGCAGCCCTGTCAGCTATGAGGCTTGGCATAAAAATGGCGAGTATGTGCGTTATTTCCCCCAGGAGAAACGCTCTATCAGCTATCGCCGCGGCGATCTCTTGGCGCTGAACATTCGCACCGATCTCGATAGGCAGTTTCATCTGATATCGCCTGCAGCCTTGAGTCAATTTGAAAAGGGCCAAAGCCTGCAAGATAGCTGCTTCACCCGTCAGAGCTATTCCTTTAAGAGCAAGGGTCATGAAGAAAACCATAGTCACGCGAACAAAAGCGCCACCGAGCAGCAGTCTATGCAACTGAGCTGGATAAGCGAGTTGGAACTGCCGGCCGAGATGACCATCACTCAAGGTGAGCAGCGTATTGTTTATCGGCTCAGCAAACTGACGCCTGTGAGCCAGGAGAGTTTCAAGCGGCTTACCTCAGGTTTCCAGGATCTCGACTTTGCCGATGTGGGCGACAGTGAGTCTGACCCTTTTATTGCCAAGATGATCACCCAGGGCTTTATTCAACATGGCAGTTCAGGCTTCTACTCGGCAGATGGGCAGCAGCTTGAAGGTGGGCATCACAGCCACAGTCATTGATTAACCCCAGCCATTAATTAACCACAGTTACGGATATAAGAAGAGCCTAGTCACACATCGACATAACTTATCTGCAGCTCAAAGCCCAACTGGGCGAGCTGCTTTTGCTCCCGCTGCAAGTCTTTGGCAAACAGGCTGATACGTTGACGCGGTTCGGGCAGGCTTATCTGCATCCCTGTTGCCGTGGGTTTTACCCGGGTGATTTTCAAGCTGCGGGCGATACGGCCGAGATTCAGCAGTACGGCGAGCCGCAGCAGCGCCATTAGGCGGATGAGGCGTAATTTCTGAGCGGGCTCCAGTTGTGCCAGCGCCTCCAGGTTGGGTTTCTTGCGCTGGTTGCCAATCAGCAGTGCCAACAGCTGTTGCTGCTCTTGGCTGAAACCGGGCAGATCGCTATTGGCTATGATGTAGGCACCGTGTTTGTGGTGAGCGCGGGAGTTGATATGGATCCCTATCTCATGCAGTTTCACCGCATGTTCCAGCAGGGCGCGCCAGGACTCGAGTTGCCAACCGTCGGCCACGGCATCAAACAGCTGTTTGGCCGAAGTGGCCACCTTGGCGGCATGGTTCAAGTCCACATGATAGAGTTTGGCCATGCTTTGGACGGTGCGGCCGCTGACATCACCGAATTGGCTGATCCCGGCAAGTTCGTAAAGTACGCCTTCGCGCAGTGCCCCTTGCGCAAACTGCAACTCGGTGACCGGCAGCCTCTTGAAGAAACTGATCAAGATAGCCAGCCCAGCCGGTAGCAAAGGTGCACGTTTGCTGTCCACCTGCGGCAGTTCAATCTGATCCACATGACCCCAGCTGAGCAACTGCTGTTTTAACTGCTTGAGCCTGGGCAGAGTGATGGTTTCATCGTTGAAGAAGTGCTGCATCGCTTCGCAGATGGCCTTGACACTGCCTGAGCTGCCGAGAGTGAGGTCCCAATGGCCGCTGAAATATTCCTTGGCCAGCGAGGCAAACTGTTTATCGGCCGCTGCCTGGGCGGCGCGAAAGTTCTCCAACGTCAGCTTACCGTCGACAAAGTATTTCTGGTTATAACTGACGCAACCACAGCGCAGGCTGGAGAGTATCTGTGCCTGAGTCTTTTGGCCAAGCACCACTTCGGTGGAGCCTCCACCGATATCTATGATGAGGTTGCGCTGTGCCAGCTCCTGGCTGTGGGCTATGCCCTTGTAGATAAGGCGCGCCTCTTCATGGCCGGATACCACTTCGACCGGGTAGGGCATTATGGCCCTGGCGGCCTCGATAAAGGCCTCACGGTTACGGGCAACTCTCAGAGTGTGGGTGGCCACCAGTCTGACTCTGGCCTGATCCAGAGTAGAAAACCTGAGGTTGAAATCCTTGAGGCAGGCGAGACCGCGCGCTATGGCGTCATTATCCAGCCTGTTGTCCCGATCTAGCCCCTCGGCCAACTGTACCAGACGTTTCTCTTTATGCAGGATCTGAATGCTGCCATCCTGCTCGCGGGCTATCACCAGATGAAAGCTATTGGAGCCCATATCCACGGCGACAAAATGCTTGGGTGTTGCAGTCAAGGTGGTCCTCATTTTGCTATTACTTCGGTTCCTGGGGTTGGGTCAGATCCAGTTGCCGCTGTTTTTCGTAGTTGCCCAGATACTGATGTATGGCTATCTGGGATCTTACCTTACGCTTGTTACCCCGCTTACGGTAGGGGTTGGATTGATCTTTGTTGATCACCCGCGCCTTGATGTTGTCGGCAAATTGCAGCGCCAGGGTATCGAGGATCATCTGTTTGAGAGCGGGATCATAAACCGGAGTGCTGACTTCAATACGGTTATCGATATTACGTCCCATCCAGTCGGCAGAGCAGAGAAAGAGTTTGTTTTCGCCGCCTGAGTGAAACAGCATTACCCGCGAGTGCTCGAGGAATCTGTCCACTATGCTGAAGACCTCAATATTGTTGCTGATCCCGGGAATATTGGGAATAAGCGCGCACATGCCGCGAATAAGCAGACGGATTTTGACGCCGGCGCTGGAAGCCTCGTACAGCTTTTGGATCATCGCCTCATCCACCAGATTATTGAGCTTGAGGGTGATGGCGGCCTTGATGCCGCTTTGGGCATTGATGATCTCCTGTTCGATAAGGCCGGTCAGCTTCTGGCGCGCATCATAGGGAGAGACTATCAGGTGCTGGAAATTATCTCGTCTGTAGGGGTGCTCAATCAACTCAAATACCTGTTCTATCTCGGCGGTAATTTCCTGATTGGCGGTAAACAGCGAAAGGTCGGTATACACCCTGGCCGTGCCCTCGTTGAAGTTGCCTGAGCCAATATGGCCATAGAGTCGAATGGCGCCGGCTTCTTCGCGGCCGATAAGGCACATCTTGGCATGAACCTTCAAACTTGGGATCCCATGGTGTACCTTGACACCAGCCTCGGCCAGCACCCGACTCCACTCGATATTGGCCTGCTCATCGAAACGGGCCCTGAGCTCAATCACAGTGGTGACCTGTTTGCCGTTCTTCACCGCATCTATCAGCGACTGGATGATATGGGACTTTCTTGCGACCCGATAGAGGCTGATTTTGATGAACTTGACGGCAGGATCATAGGCCGCCTGGCGCACCAGCTCGGTAAAGTGGGAAAACTTGTGATAGGGGTAATAAAGCATGATATCGCCGCGGCGAATGGCGTCAAACTTGTTGGCATAGACGCTGAATCCGGCCGAGTCCAGTGCCGGAAGCTTGTCGTTTTCCAGGTATTTGCGCCCTGGATTGGGAAAGCCGATAAAGTCCTTGAAGCTGTGGTAACGGCCACCGGGGATCAGGCACTCGGTATTGGAGATATTCAGCTGCGCCGTAAGCATGCTCAGCATATGCTCCGGCATCTCTTTGTCATACACCAGACGCACAGGCTCGGCAGTGAGGCGCTTTTTCAGGCCCTTGGTGAGCTTTTCCAGTTGGCTCTGTTCCAGCTCATCGGTGAGATCGAAGTCGGCGTCGCGGGTCAGCTTCATGGAGAAGACTTCGATCTCTTCATATTCGAAGAAAGGGGCGAATAGCTCATCGACACAGTGCCTTATTATGTTATCGAGCAAGATCAAATGCTTGCGTCGCTTTGAGGTTTCTGCCGGCAGTTGGATGAAACGTGGCACATTCTTGGTGGGCACTTCCACAAGGGCGTACTGACGTTTTTCCCGGCTGTAGAGGCACACCGCCAGATAAGTGGTGTCATCGTTGAGTTGTTTGAACAGTTCGGAACGGTTACTGAGGATAAGCGGAGTGATGTGGCGCTTGAGCTGATCCTTGAAGTGCTTTTTCAGCCATTGGCTATGAAAGTCGCTCAGTTGTTTCTCATTGATGAGAAAGATGCTGTGTCTTGCCAGTTCCCGCATTAACTCGCCGTAAATGGCATCGAAACGCTCTTGCAGTATCAAGACCTTGGTCTGGATCTTGGCCATCAAATGGCGACTGGAGTTGCGACCTTCCTGCAGGCTGGATAACAGAATCGAGCGGCGCACCGCAGCAACCCTAACCCGGAAGAACTCATCCATGTTGTTGGAAAATATGCCCAGAAAGCGAACCCGTTCCACCAGAGGAACCAGAGGATCGGCCGCTTCCTGCAAGACTCTTTCATTGAAAGACAGCCAGGAAAGCTCCTTATCCAGAGAAAATTTTTCGACGGACGGTGACACGGCAAAGACTCCTCGTGAGCAGACGCCGGGCATAGATAAAGCCCGGCAGATATACAATAACACTCCGATATCCGCTTGTAATCAGAGAATAAAGGCGGGGCGCAGTTTCAGGGTTTTACGCTATTTGGGCCCGGCTCAGGTTTGAATTCGGGGTTGCGCCGGCGCTAAGGAAGGTGCGAACAATTCCCATCTGTGCTCCGCGTCGGCTTACAGACCTGGATGCAAGGCGTGGTTCCAGCAAATGGTTTTAGTCCTTTGTCCTTTGCCAGAACGCAAGAAGCGTTCCCTAAGGGTAGAGCGAATTTATGTCGAAAGAATGACAATCCCCCACTTTGGTCAAAGAGAGCGATATTGACGATTGGGTTTTCTGCCCTGCTTATGCTATGTTGCGCTCTTTTTTCTCGGCCGGTTTCCTGGCCGGGAGCGGGCGCTGAGGCTTTGTCTTCAAAGCAAAAAGCGGCGCCCTGGCCACTTCGAGCCAGCGAAAGCAGGAGGACGGAATGTTTGCAGGTTTTGACTATGGCAGTGCCAACTGCGCTATTGGCGTGATGGAGGAGGGCCAGACCCGGCTTTTGCCTCTGGCCGAGGATGGCAACTATATGCCGTCGACCATTTATGCCATGGAGCGGGAACTCATTTCCGAATCTGTGCTGCAGCGCTTGCCTTTGGCGGCCCAGGCTGATTTCAAACCCAAACGCGCCGCCGAGTTGAGTCGCGCCAGAATCGCGCGCTTGGAGCTGGATTTACTTGCCAATGAGCAAGCGGTATTCATCGGCAATCAGGCGATTGAAACCTATATGGAGATGCCGGAAGAGGGCTTCTATGTTCGCTCACCCAAGTCATTCCTTGGCGCTTCGGGCCTGCTCAGCAATCAGATGGCGTTGTTTGAAGATATCGTCACCTTGATGATGCAGGAAATTCATACCCGGGCGCAGCAGAGCCTGAAACAGGCGATTTCCCAGGTGGTGATAGGGCGCCCGGTTAACTTTCAGGGCATTGGCGGCGAGCAAAGCAACAAGCAAGCCGAGGCTATTTTGACCCAAGGGGCCCGGCGCGCCGGGTTCACCGATGTGGCCTTTCTGTATGAGCCTATGGCAGCTGCCCTTGAGTTTGAGTCGACACTCACCCGGGAGCAGCGGGTGCTGGTGGTGGATATTGGCGGCGGCACCAGCGACTGCTCGTTTGTGCGCATGGGGCCTGAGCTTAAAGACAAGAAAGATCGCAGTGACGACTGCCTGGGCCACAGTGGTCAAAGGGTAGGGGGTAACGATCTGGATATCGCCCTGGCGATGGCCGGTTTTATGCCGCACTTGGGGCTCGGCAGTGCGCTGATCACAGGCAAGCCTATGCCAAGGCAGCCTTTCTGGAATGCGGTCGCCGTCAACGATGTCAGTGCCCAGCGGGAATTCTCTGCCTTGAGTAGTCGCAAGTTGATTGAGGAGCTGCAACGGGATGCCAAAGAGCAGGCGAAACTTGCGCGCTTATTAAAGGTGCAAAAAGATCAGCTGGGTTATCGTTTGGTGCGCAGTGCCGAGCAGCTTAAAATCGCCCTGAGTGACAGTAAGCAAGCCGCTATGGATATAGGTTTTGTCGAAGCGCCCAAACCGCAGCCTTTGATGGTGAATGTTGATGCCGCCACCTTTGTGGCCGCCATTGATGAATCGCTTGAAACTGTGCACAAGCTCATCACCCAGGCTTTGGCGGAAGGGGGATGTCAGCCGGATGTCATTTATCTCACAGGTGGCAGCGCCAAGAGCCCGTATATTACCGAGCAGATCCGCGCGCGTTTCCCGGATGTGACTTTGGTCAGTGGCGACCACTTCGGCTCTGTGGTGGCCGGTTTGACCCGTTGGGCTGAGCGCCTGTACCGTTAAATTGCACTTTAATTGAAAGAGGATTCTTCATGGCACTGAAAAAAACGCCACTCTTGGCCGCCTTGGTTGCTACTGTGGCGACAAGCCTGCTCGCCGGGTGTGGCGATGATGTCGGTAAGGTCAGCCTGGGCGTATTCACTACCAAAGATGTGATCATAGATGCCAAGACAGATCCCAAACTGCCCGGTGTTACTTGTCATATCAGCCGCATAGAGGCCAATTTGGATTTTGCCGATCCATCTGATATGAGTATCAGCTGTCGCCAGACCGGGCCGATAACCAAGGCGCAACTGGCCGGTATCGAACTGGGTAAGAAGGGCGAGATAGTGTTTACCGAGTCCTTGAGCATCTTGTTCAAAAGCCTCAAGGTGAGGCGTATCTATGACAGTGAACACCAGACACTCCTGTATCTGTCTTATTCCACCAAGGAAACCAACGGCAGTCACAAGCACGCCCTGTCCACTGTGCCGCTGTGGGGAACCGACGCTTACGAGCCAAGGTCACAGGCGCTAAACTGATAATTCCGGGGGCAGATAAGAATCACCTGGGAATAGGCTTTTTCTTCTTTTTCATTGCATTGTCATACACAGAGGCGGTGATGGTTAGAAGGAGACTTAGTCTGTTCCTTTTTCAGCTAGTCTGAATTAATTAGAGTCAAGGATATCAGCCCTTTGATTCTGCTTTATGCCTCGCCATAGCAGCTGACCACCGAGTATCAGCACCAACATAATCACGGGCCCACCGACAGCATAATCGTTCAAGGCGATCATCGGCGGTAACTGGACCGTGTCTTGGTATGATGCATCGGAAACTATGATCAGAAGCGCCAAACCTGCTGCCGCCAACAAGGCGATACCGCTTGAGCGGCGCCAGTTACGGCGGCGGTTGAGAAAACCGGCGAGGGTGAGACTAACAGCCGCCAGCAAGGCACCAAAGATAACCATAAAGTATTTTGCCGGTTGTTGCTCCGGCAGGCTCTGGAAGGCACCAAAAATACAGACATAAGCCGAAAATGCGCCAACCAGCAGTAATAGGTGAGCAAACAGTAAACGTAGCAGTGACATACGGGTCCTTGTTGTCTTTGGAAAAGTTGATTTCAGAGCTAGGTGCCGTATCCGCGGTGTGGCTCAGCAAAGCGCGTAGGGCTTATAAGGTTTTGCAAATCAAACCTTCAAAAAGAGATTAAAACATAAAAAAAAGCCCGCTTGAAACAAGCGGGCCGCAAAAAATAAAATCATTGCAATCAACAAATTGAAGGAAGGAAGTCAAGCATAAGAACCAGGGAAAACTGCCATGAAAGCTACACAACAGTTTTGAAGTTCTTGGTTTTCATATTTACCGGGGTAAATACTTCCTGAAAACGAGGCATATTTTAGTGACAGAATGTGTCAGCAACAAGCGAGAAAAACTACGTCATGAGATAAGTAAAACTAATGTCACAAAGGTGATGTAAATCACGTAAATGCAGTTATAGCCCGTGTTTCGCTTCTTTACTCAATGTGGTTGCATAAATCTGCAATTTATATAATTAATCCTTGTTGCCGTTTTATTAACATTTGTCATTGTTCAATCCTTGCACAGATTGCAATTTGACGATTGTGTCGGTTTTTTTTGCTTGTATAGTACTTTGCAAGTCGCTGCGTTTGCATTTTTTTGCTAAAACGCCGCTGTACGCCTCTTTATTTAGTCGGACAGGAAGTTTCCATGACAATAACTACAAAATTGGCTCGCCCTATGCTGTTGGCTGTAGGCTTGAGCCTGGCGCTCGGCGCCTGCCAGAGCACAGATACCCCAAATGGCCAGAGTTCGCTGGCTGCTGTTAAATCCCAGTATCCGGCGACCCGCGCCGAAGTGCTGGTTGAAAACATTCACGGTGTTCAGGTTGCCGATCCTTATCGCCACCTGGAAGAAAGCACCCCGGAAACAGAAGCCTGGGTTAAGGCTCAGCAAGCTTTTGGACAGGAGTATCTGTCGGCTATCCCCAACAAACAGGCGGTAGTCGACAGGATCACCACCCTGTGGAACTACGAAAAAATCTCTGCCCCTTTTGAAAAGGGTGACAACACCTTCTACTACCGCAATGACGGCCTGCAGGCCCAGTCAGTGCTCTATGTTAAAGACAAACAGGGTAATGAGAAGGTGTTGCTGGATCCCAACGCTTTCTCCGACAAGGGCACAGTTGCCCTGTCAGGTGTGTCAGTGAGTGACGATGGCAAGGTGCTGGCCTATGGTGTCTCCGAGTCCGGCTCCGACTGGCAACAGTGGCAGTTTATGGATATTGCCAGCGGCAAGCTGCTCAGCGACAAACTGGAGTGGATCAAATTCTCCTCTGCCGTGTGGGATCACGCCAATGAAGGCGTATTCTATGCCCGTTATGATGCCCCGGCCGGCGGAGACAAGATGGCCGATGTCAACTTCAATCAGAAGGTTTACTACCATAAGCTGGGCACAGATCAGAGCCAGGACAAGCTGGTTTATGAAAGACCGCAAAACAAGGACTGGGGCTTTGGTATTGGAGTCTCTGAAGACGGTGACTATCTGTTGCTGTCCATCTCCCAGGGAACTGACAGCCGCAACCGCTTCTTCTATAAGTCACTCAAAGATCCAAAAGCGGAAGTGGTTGAGCTGATTTCCGAGTTGGAAGCCGAGTACAGCTTTATCGGTAACGACAAGTCAGTGTTCTACTTCAAGACAGATCTCGATGCCCCCAACGGCAAAGTGATTGCCATAGATTTGCGCCACCCGGCCAAAAAAGACTGGAAGACAGTGATCCCTGAGACAAAGGACCCTATCGCCAGTGTTGGTATCATTAATGATCACCTGGTGGTGAGCTCACTGCATGACGTGCTGGGGCAGCTGTCCATCTACTCCATGGGCGGCGTCAAGCGCCAGGACGTGACTCTGCCGGGTAAAGGCAAGATTGCCGGCCCATACGGCAAACGCAGTAAAGACTACTTCTATTACACCTTCAACAGCTATGTGCAGCCGCAGACCACCTATAAGTTTGACTTCAAGACAGGTGAGTCCGAGCTGTACCAGAGCCCTAAAATCGCCTTTAATCCGGATGATTACGTATCCGAGCAGGTGTTCTACACCAGCAAGGACGGTACCAAGGTGCCCATGATGCTGTCCTACAAGAAAGGGCTGAAGAAAGACGGCACCAACCCGACACTCCTGTACGCCTATGGTGGTTTTGCCATCTCCATGACCCCAAGGTTCAGCCCGGCCAATATCGCCTGGTTGGATATGGGCGGCATCTATGCTGTGCCCAGCCTGCGTGGCGGCGCCGAATATGGTGAGAGCTGGCACCAGGCAGGTATGTTCGACAAGAAGCAAAATGTGTTTGATGACTATTTTGCCGCTGCCGAATACCTGCTGGATCAGGGCTATACCAACAAGAGCAAACTTGGCGCTTATGGCCGCAGTAACGGTGGCCTGTTGATGGGGGCCGCCGTAACCCAAAGACCGGATCTGTTTGCTGCCGTACTGCCCGCCGTAGGGGTACTGGATATGCTCAGATTCCACAAGTTCACCATAGGCTGGGCCTGGACCAGTGAATATGGCAGTGCCGACAATGCCGAGCAGTTCCCGGCGCTGCTGGCTTACTCGCCATATCACAACGTCAAGTCTCAGGCTTATCCTGCGACTATGGTGATGACAGCCGATCATGATGACAGGGTGGTGCCGCTGCACAGCTTCAAGTTTGCCGCCATGATGCAGGCCAAGCAGCAGGGGGATCAGCCGGTTATCATGCGTATCGAGTCCAATGCCGGTCACGGCGCAGGTAAACCCACGGCGATGAAGATAGATGAAGCGGCGGATATCTTCACCTTCCTGTGGCACAACTTTGGCTTGACCCTGCCGAGTAAAATCGACGGTTAAGCTTAAGTTAAGCCTTGAAAAAATAAACTGGGGCCTGCGGGCCCCTTTGCTTTTTCCGCCATTCACAAGCGGATTGTGGATAAGGTATAGTAGGCCTCACTTTTGGCGCATTAAAAGCAAGTGAAAGCATGTTTCGTTGGCCTATCACTGTCTATTATGAAGACACAGACGCGGGTGGGGTGGTTTACCATTCCAACTATTTGAAATTTTTTGAAAGAGCCCGAAGTGAGTGGCTCAGATCTATGTCGGTGAGCCAAACCGCTCTGTTGCAGCAGGATATCGCCTTTGTGGTACGCCGCGCCGAGCTGGATTTCTGCAAGGCGGCGCGATTTGAGCAGAACCTTTGGGTGGAAACCCGTGTCTCAGAAGTGAAGCGGGCATCTTTGGTGTTTGAACAGCGCCTGGTAGATGCCGAGGGTGAGTGTTATTGCGCGGCCAGCATTCTGGTTGCCTGTATTTCACTCGAGCGCATGCGGCCACTGGCCATTCCCCAACACATATTGCAGGAGTTTAAAAAAGGTGGAAGCTGAGATTTCGTTTATTGGATTGTTCATGCAGGCCAGTTTGTTGGTAAAACTGGTGATGCTCACCTTATTGTCTCTGTCTATCGCGTCCTGGGCTGTGATTATCCAGAGGCGCAAACTCCTGAAAGCGGCCAGGCAAAATGCCGAACGCTTCGAAGAGAAGTTTTGGTCCGGTGTGGATCTCAATCGTTTGTACCAGGAGCTGTCGGCCCGCCAGGAAAGCAACTCAGGGCTTGAGTCCATGTTTGTATCCGGCTTCAAGGAATACGCCCGCCTGTCGAAACTGAACGGCCGGGTGCCAGAAGCCATTATGGATGGCAGCTACCGCGCCATGCGGATCTCTCTCTCCAAAGAGTTGGATAAGCTGGAAACTCATCTGCCACTCTTGGCAACCATAGGCTCTACCAGTCCCTATATCGGCCTGTTTGGTACAGTTTGGGGGATCATGAACTCCTTTATCGCCTTGGGCGCGGTGGAAAATGCCACTCTGGCCATGGTGGCACCGGGTATTGCCGAAGCGCTTATTGCTACCGCCATGGGCCTGTTCGCCGCCATTCCTGCGGTTATCGCCTACAACAGATTCTCTACTCAGGTGGAAAAGGTCGAGTCTTCCTACGCCAACTTTATGGAAGAGTTCTCCGGCATATTGCACCGTCAGGCATACAGCGATAAGGAAGCCGTATGATGCAGGGATATCAGCGCAAGCGGCGTCGCCCCGTCGCTGAAATCAATGTGGTGCCCTATATCGACGTGATGTTGGTGCTGTTGATCATCTTTATGGTGACGGCGCCGATTGTGACTCAAGGGGTGAAGGTGGACTTGCCTCAGGGTGAGGCCGAACCGCTGCCCGCCGACAGCAAGCCGCCAGTGGTGGCCTCTATCAATGCCGAGGGTGAGTATTTTCTCGACTTGGGTGGCTCACCCAATAATGAGGTGCTGGATCTGGAAGAGATCAGCACCCGGGTCAGCGCCATCATTAAGATGGAGCCGGATCGCCCCGTGGTGGTCAAGGGCGATCGCGCTATTCCCTACGAACGGGTAATCCAACTGATGGTGTCGCTGCAACATGCCGGCGTGCCTTCGGTCGGTTTGATGACAGATTCGCCAGAGGAGAAGTAAGTGGCTGGGAAATCTGATTTTACTGTCCCCTTTATCATCTCAGCTGTGCTGCATATTGGGGTTATTGCGATTCTGGCCATGGGCGTGGACTTTCAGGACAAACCCAAATTGCCGACACCACAGGCCCAGTCTGCGCCTGTGCAGGCCGTGGTGGTCGATCAGCAGAAAGTGGATGACTATGTCCAGAAGCTGAAACAGGACAAGGCCGACGCCGAGCGCCGCGAGCGCGAACGGCAGCAGGAACTGGATCGCCAGGCCAATGAGGCCAAAAAGGCCCGCGAGCAGGAGCAGGAACGGATCCGCAAACTGGAAGCCGAGCGCAAGCAAAAAGAACTGGAGACCCAGAAAGCTGCCGACGCTGCCAAAGTTGCCAAGCTGAAAGAGCAGCAGGAGAAAGAAAAGGCCCAGAAAGCCGAGGCCGAGCGTAAGGCCAAGGAGCAGCAGCGTAAGGAAGCCGAAGAGGCCGCTCTTAAGGCAGAGCAGAAACGCAAGGCTGAAGAAGCAGCCGCCAAAAAAGCGGAAGAGGAGCGCAAACGCAAAGAAGCTGAACGTAAGGCCAAAGAAGAAGCCGAGCGTAAACGCAAGGCCGAGGAAGAGGCCCGTCGCCGTCAGGAGCAGGAGTTGGCCGATGCGCTGGCCGCCGAGCAAGCCGCCTTGTCGGCGACTCGCAATCGTCAGGTTATGAGTGAAGTCGACCGTTATCGAGCGATGATCACCGCCACTATTCAGCGCAATCTGGTAGTGGACGAGTCGATGCGCGGCAGAGTCTGTAAGGTCAAGGTGCGTCTGGCCAAAGATGGCTTTGTTACCAACAGCCAGATCATCGAAGGGGATCCTGTGGTATGTCGCGCCGCCAAGGCCGCCATCAATAAAGCCGGGCGTTTGCCGGTTTCCCAGGAGCCCGATGTGTATCAGCTGATGAAAGAGATTAATTTAGAAGTTAGACCGGAATTCAACTAAGGGAGCCCCATGAAACGAATTGCCAAGAGTCTTATCTGTTTGCTGGCCGTGCTGGTGCTGCCGGCCAAGGCGGCACTGGATATAGTGATCACCGAAGGGGTGGACGCCGCGCGTCCCATTGCCGTGGTGCCATTTGTTTGGCAGGGCGCCGGGCCGGCCCCAGAGTCGATTTCGGATGTAGTGATGTCCGATTTGACCCGCAGCGGTACTTTCAAGCCATTGGATGAATTGTCACTGGGTCAGCGTGCCATCAGCAAGATGGACGAGTTCAATGCCGCCGCCTGGAAGAATGTTTCTGCCGAAGCCGTGGTGATGGGCTATGTGAAACCCTATGGCGCCGGTAAGTATCTGGTGAGCTTTGACCTGGTGGACTTGGTCAAGGCACAGATGCAGTCCGGTGGCCCTCAGTCCCGCAGCGAACTCTTGCTGGATAGCCGCGAAACCGTTATCAGCGAAGCGCAATTTCGCCAGTATGCTCACAGGATCAGTGACATAGTTTATGAGAAACTGACCGGGATCCGCGGTGCCTTCCTGACTCGTATCGCCTATGTGGTGGTCAATCACCAGGAGAAAAACCCTTACCGCCTGATGATTGCCGACTACGATGGCTACAACGAACAGATGCTGCTGCGCTCGCCTGAGCCTTTGATGTCTCCGGCCTGGTCTCCGGACGGGCGTAAGCTGGCCTATGTCAGTTTCGAAAACAAAAAGGCCGAAGTGTTTGTCCAGGATATCTACAGTCAGAGCCGCACCAAGGTTACCAGTTTTCCCGGTATCAACGGCTCGCCAAGCTTTTCGCCCGATGGGACTAAGCTGGCGCTGACTCTGTCCCGCGACGGTCAACCTGAGGTCTATGTAGTAGAGATTGCCACAGGCGCGCTCAAGCGGATCACCAACCACTATGCCATTGATACTGAAGCCACTTGGTTCCCCGATGGTAAGTCGCTGCTGTTCACTTCCGAGCGGGGTGGCAGGCCCCAGCTATATCAGGTAGAGTTGGCCTCAGGCAAGGTGACCCGCCTGACATTCGAAGGCGAGTGGAACCTGGGGGGAACTGTGACCCCTGATGGCCGCAGTATGATTTTCGTCAACAGAACCAACGGCAAATACAATATTGCCCGTATGGATCTGCAGACGCGTTTTATGCAGGTGTTGACCTCAACCCGGCTCGATGAATCACCCAGTGTTGCCCCTAACGGCACCATGGTGATTTATGGCACCACCTATAACGGCAAGCAGGTGCTGGCAGCGGTATCTGTCGATGGCCGCTTCAAGGCGCGGTTGCCTGTGGGGCAGGGTGAGGTGAAATCACCCGCTTGGTCACCGTTTCTATAACTTATATTTCAGAAGGATAACATGATGGATCTCAACAAGTTGTTTAAGGCAATCGCAATCGCTGTGCCATTACTGGCTCTGGGTGCCTGTAGCTCAACTTCAGAATCAGAAACGGACGCCAGCGGTTCGACAACTTCCGGCAGTGAGTACGGTAGTGGTGCCGGCGGTGTGGAAATCGGGGGTGCCAATCCGGTGCTGAGCCCTGAAGAACAGCAGCGCCTCAAGTTCCAGGAACTGCGTAAAGAACACGTCATCTACTTTGATTTTGACCGCAGTGAAGTGCAGACAGAATTTGCTGAAATTCTGGAAGCCCACGGCACTTATCTGGTTGAACACCCTAACGTACGCGTGTTGATCGAAGGCCACGCCGACGAGCGCGGTACGCCTGAGTACAACATAGCTCTGGGTGAGCGCCGCGCTAAGGCGGTAGCCAAGTACCTGCAGGGTATGGGCGTACTGCCAAGCCAGATGAGCATTGTCAGCTATGGTGAAGAGAAGCCGTTGGATATGAGCCACACAGACGAAGGGTTTGCCAAGAACCGTCGCGCTGTGCTGGTGTACTGATCCCGGCATTAGAGGGATATTGAAGAATGAAGAAAGCCGTTATTATCACGGCCATGCTTCTGGGAACTGGGGTCGCTTATGCGGCCCCAGCGCCCGTTGAAGACATTGGTGGCGGTTCCAGTGAGGATCGCATCGCCCGCCTTGAGCGGATCATCAAAGCCCGTCAGCAAGCCGAGTTTGAGACCATGCGCAGAATGGATACCCTGCAGCAAGAGGTGCTGGAACTCAGAGGCCTGACCGAACAACAGAACTATCAGATCAACCAGATGCTGCAGCGTCAGCGCCAGCTCTATGACGAAATCGCCAACCTGCAGAGCAAGCCGGCGGCGCCCGCCGTCAGTCAAACCTCATCCAATCTGGTGGCCAGTTCGTCTTTGTCCGAGACCGACAGTTATCAAAGGGCGGTCGACCTGGTACTGAAAGAGCGTCAGTACGACGCTGCAATTCCGGCATTTCGTGACTTTATCAAGCAGTATCCCAATTCGGGCTTTGCCGATAACGCCAACTATTGGCTCGGGCAACTGCTCTATAATAAGAATGAATTTGCCGAAGCCAAAACTGCGTTTGCCAATGTGGTCGATAACTTCAAAGAATCGGGTAAGCGGGCCGACAGTCTGGTTAAACTTGGGCTGATTGCCGAAAAAACCGGTGATAAAACGGCGGCGAAGAACTACTATCAGCAAGTGGTGAAACAGTACGCAAACAGCGCTGCAGCAAGGATTGCACAGCAGCAATTGGCGGCAATTAAACCATGATTTAACTAAAAAACATCCGCCCAGTTTGTTTTTCATGCAAACAACAAAAAATCGGGAATTTACACTTGCATGAGAATCACAAAGCGGTATTATAGGCGCCCTCAGCACGGCATGGCCTGCTGAGGCGAAACTTGAATGGGTCGTTAGCTCAGTCGGTAGAGCAGTTGGCTTTTAACCAATTGGTCGAAGGTTCGAATCCTTCACGACCCACCAAATTCATGTTTCGTAAACCTTTTTAGTGGGTCGTTAGCTCAGTCGGTAGAGCAGTTGGCTTTTAACCAATTGGTCGAAGGTTCGAATCCTTCACGACCCACCACTGATTTATTGCGGTCTGCCTCGGCAGTTATGTCGGGTCGTTAGCTCAGTCGGTAGAGCAGTTGGCTTTTAACCAATTGGTCGAAGGTTCGAATCCTTCACGACCCACCATCGCAATTTAAATCAACAATCTGGCAGTATATCCGTGGGTCGTTAGCTCAGTCGGTAGAGCAGTTGGCTTTTAACCAATTGGTCGAAGGTTCGAATCCTTCACGACCCACCATTTGCCTGAGAATAGGGTGACACCCAGATGGGTCGTTAGCTCAGTCGGTAGAGCAGTTGGCTTTTAACCAATTGGTCGAAGGTTCGAATCCTTCACGACCCACCATTTCTCAGCGTACTGCAAAAGGTAGATCTTCCTGCGGGTCGTTAGCTCAGTCGGTAGAGCAGTTGGCTTTTAACCAATTGGTCGAAGGTTCGAATCCTTCACGACCCACCATCAGGAAAGATAGACCACAACATTCAGTGGGTCGTTAGCTCAGTCGGTAGAGCAGTTGGCTTTTAACCAATTGGTCGAAGGTTCGAATCCTTCACGACCCACCACTGAATGCTCCATCTGTATGGGTCGTTAGCTCAGTCGGTAGAGCAGTTGGCTTTTAACCAATTGGTCGAAGGTTCGAATCCTTCACGACCCACCATTCAGAATTCCTTCTGCAAAATATTAAGTCTGTTATTCCCAAACCACAAAAATAATCAAGCTAATTTAGCTAACACTTTTCTACTTTTGTCTTATAGACCTATTGCCAATGTTTCAATTCTGTTAAACATCGGATAGTGCTTCTTGCTAGCTCAATCTGTCTCGGCTGTTGTGCGTTTTGCCGGGTGGATTGGCATAACAACAAGGAGACAATCCAAGATGAAACAAGCAAGACTCACCGGGGTGTGTGCAGCAACCCTTTTGGTACTGGGCGGTTTGGGGACGGCTCAGGCATCGGTATTGGACAAGACTGATATGCAGTTTGGCGGTTATCTCAAGGCCGATATCATGTTCAGCGATTACAGTAATGGCGCGCCCGACTCCAACAACGTCTCACGCCAGTTTTACGTGCCAGGCGCCATCTATGGGGTAGATGGCAACGGCAAGCAGGTGACCGACTTCCAGGCACGGGAAACCCGTTTTAACTTCAAGACGGTAACAGATCTTGACGGCCATACGCTCACCGGCTTTATTGAGCTGGACTTTATGACTCATACCGATGGTGATGAGCGGGTATCCAACAGCTATTCACCGCGGATTCGTCATGCCTTTATCAGCTATGACAACTGGACCATAGGCCAGACCTGGACCACCTTTATGAACCCGGGGGCACTGCCGGAAAACCTCGACTTTGTCGGCGCCACCGAAGGTACGCCCTTTGCCCGTCAGGCGCAGCTGAGATACAGCAATGGTGGCTTTCAAATCGCCATTGAAAACCCGGAAACCACTATTACTCCCTATGGCGGTGGCAGCCGGATCACCAGTGGCAATGGGGTAATGCCGGATCTTATCGCCCGTTATAACTTTAAGACCTCAGGTGGCGCCAGTTTCTCTGTAATGGGGATGCTGAGGCAACTTGAGCTTGAGACCCGTATCGCTAATCAGGACATAGACAGCACTGAGCTCGGCTATGGCGCCAGCGTGGCCGGGATCATTCCTGTGGGCCGTGATGATATCCGTTTCACCGCCACCTATGGCGAAGGCCTGGGTCGCTATGTGGCGCTCAACTTTGCCAATGGCGCGGTACTGGACAACAACAACGATCTGCAGGCGATAGAATCCTACTCAGGTTTTGTGTCTTATCGTCACTGGTGGAACGAGCAGTGGCGCTCAAGCTTTACCTTGTCCGCTTTCAGCGCCGATAATGATGTGTCTCTGACCGGAGGCAGCGCCAACAAAGAATCCTATTCAGGTTATATCAACCTGCTTTACTCGCCGGTGAAGGCTCTGACCTTTGGGGTAGAGTATATGTATGCCAAGAACGAGCGGGAAAACGGCACAGATGGTGAGCTTAACCGGGTCACCTTCTCAGCCAAATACGTGCTCTAACCTTTGTTGCGACCGGGAGCTGTGACGCCCTATTTATAACTCCCTATTTATACTCTTAGCCAAGCCACCTCAGGGTGGCTTGCTTTTTAACTCTGGCCCTAAATATCCCGGCAATGGCGAAATCTGCCTCAAAGGTTTAGGAGCTGTAATAAATGACATGGTTTTCCTTTATTGCCAAATCCCGTCCTCGGGGGCCATCAACGGCATAAACGGGCTATGACCGGTTTCGTTGCTGATTGTTGCGTCTGGCTTGCCAAACACTAATTCGCTATTCATGCCATTGATAACATGTGAAAAGTTATTCTTCACGTGTTAGCGCTTTGAGGGAACTGGAGAGATAATTGAAATGTATGAGCGGCTTACATAGCTGAACCGTTTAAGCCGCCCTTGGGGGATCCAAGCTGAAAGTAAAAAAATGCCCCTCAAGGAGGGGCAATGAGGAGGAAGTACGCTTTTACTCTGTACGGTTGAGCCGCGACTCAATCAGAGTATCAATCACGGCTGGGTCGGCCAGAGTTGATGCATCTCCAAGGTTGGTAATCTCGTTGGCGGCAATCTTACGCAGAAAGCGGCGCATGATCTTGCCGGAGCGGGTCTTGGGCAGGCCGCCGGCAAACTGGATAAGATCCGGGGTCGCCAGGGCGCCAATCTCTTTGCGTACCCATTGTCTCAGTTGCTGTCTCAGCTCTTCAGTAGCTTCTATGCCCTTGGTCAGTGTGACATAGGCGTAGATCCCCTGGCCCTTGATGTCATGGGGATAACCCACAACGGCGGCCTCGGCCACCAGATCGTGCGCCACCAGTGCGCTTTCAATCTCGGCGGTACCCAGACGGTGACCGGAGACGTTAATCACATCATCGACCCGGCCGGTGATCCAGTAGTAGCCATCTTCATCACGGCGGGCACCGTCACCGGTAAAATACATGCCGCGGAAGGTTTTGAAGTAGGTCAGGGCAAAGCGTTCATGGTCACCGTAAATTGTGCGCATCTGCCCCGGCCAGGAATCCAGCATCACCAGGTTGCCCTCGGTAGCGCCTTCCAGAATATTGCCCATGTTGTCTACCAGTGCTGGCTGTACCCCAAAGAAGGGGCGGGTGGCCGAGCCAGGTTTGGTATCAGTGGCGCCGGGCAGCGGGCTGATAAGAATGCCACCGGTTTCGGTTTGCCACCAGGTATCAACAATCGGACACTGCTCATGACCTATGACCTCGTGGTACCAGCGCCAGGCCTCAGGGTTGATGGGTTCGCCTACAGAGCCCATGATCCGCAGCGAGCTGCCGTTAAACTGGTCAAACTGCTCCTTGCCTTCGGCCATCAGGGCGCGAATAAGCGTAGGAGCCGTGTAGAGTATGTTGACCTGGTGGCGGTCAATCATCTCGCCCAGGCGGGCTGGGCTTGGGTAGTTGGGCACACCTTCGTGAATAAGCACTGTGGCGCCATTGGCCAGCGGGCCGTAAATCATATAGCTGTGGCCGGTGATCCAGCCCACATCTGCGGTGCACCAGTAGACTTCGCCTTGCTTGTAGTCGAACACATATTCGTGGGTCATGGAGGCGTACACCATGTAGCCGCCTGTGGTGTGCAGCACACCCTTGGGGTTACCGGTGGAGCCTGAGGTGTAGAGCAGGAATAGGGGATCCTCGGCGCCCATCTCTTCCACTTCGCAATGTTCGGAAGCGGTTTCGGTCAGTGATTCCCACCAGACATCACGGCCTTCGACCCAGTTGATATCATTGCCGGTGCGTTTAAGCACTATCACCTTCTCAACCGTGGTGACATCCGCATGGGAGAGCGCCTCGTCGATATTGCGCTTGAGCGGAATAGCCCTGCCGCCGCGCAGGCCTTCGTCTGCGGTCAAAATGACTTTGGAGCGGCCATCTATGATGCGTGAGGCGATGGAATCCGGGGAAAAACCACCGAATACCACGGAATGTACGGCGCCGATGCGGGCACAGGCCAGCATGGCGATGGCGGCTTCCGGCACCATGGGCATATACATGGTCACCACGTCGCCGCGGCGCACGCCCTGGCTCTTGAGGGCGTTGGCAAATTTGCACACTTCTGTGTGCAGCTGGCTGTAGCTCAGGGTGCGTTGATCTTTGGCATCATCGCCTTCCCAGATGATGGCGGTCTGATCGCCCAGTTTCTCCAGATGGCGGTCGAGGCAGTTGGCCGAGGCATTCAGCGTGCCGTCGTAGAACCAGTTGATCGACAAATTGTGATCGTCAAATGAGGTTTTCTTGACCTTGGTATAGGGCTTGATCCAGTCAATACGCTTGCCATGTTCTCGCCAGAAACCTTCGGGGTTAACCACGGACTCCTGGTACATTTTCTTATATTTTTCATCATTTACCAGTGCATTGGCCGCAATCGCTGCGGGCACTTTATAAAGAGACTGAGTACTCATTGGGCTTCCCCTTGTTTTTATCATACGTGAGCCAAAGTATGGGTTGCTTGGCTGTGCTGTCTCTATTAGACATTGGTCTAGTGATGAAAAAATGTTATTTATTAATCGGTTATTGCGTTTAAAACGCACAGCTTGAAGTGCTTGAGCCAGCGTGGTTTTTTAAGGTTTGCGCGGGTTTAGATTGGCATCCAATAAAGGTTTTTTGCCCCCAATGGGCGCCCAATAAGATGCAGAACGCCGCAGAGGTTCATCAAACCCCTTGGCTGGTGTAATCTAGCCGGGATAACAACAGTCGCCGAAGGATACGGCGACAATAAAGAGAACCCTATGAATTTGACCCTTTTTGTGGCGGTGATCGCCGTCTGTTATGTCTGCTTGCTGTTCCTGCTTGCCTGGGGCGCGGAGCGCTGGTTCAGTGGTGTCACCCGCAGGTTACAGAAATGGATCTACGCCCTCAGTCTGGCAGTGTATTGCTCTTCCTGGAGCTTTCTCGGCACGGTTGGCCAGTCGGCCAATGACTTTTGGTCCTATTTGCATATCTTTATTGGCCCCATCATCATCTTTACCCTGGGCTTTGGCATGTTGCGCAAAATGGTGGTGGTGTCCAAGGCGCAAAATATCACCTCGGTGGCTGACTTTATCGCCGCCCGCTACGGCAAGTCGCAGCCGCTGGCGGTGATCATCACGCTCATCGCCCTGTTCGGCATCATGCCCTATATCGCGCTGCAGCTGAAAGCCATGGTGTTCAGTCTAAGCCTGTTCCAAAGCCCGGATGATCCGCTCGATGGTGCCAAAGTCGCGCTTATCATTGCTGTGCTGCTGGCCATCTTCGCCATCCTTTTCGGCACCCGCAAACTGGATGCCACCGAGCATAATCCGGGGATGATGCTGGCCATCGCCTTTGAATCTTTGGTTAAACTGGCCGCCTTTGTATTAGTGGGCGGTATAGTGGTCTTCGGGGTATTCGGCGGCTTTGGCGACCTCTGGAGCCAGGCCAGCGCCAAGGGCGTAATAGTCAATCCCAATCTAAGGCTCGAAGCGCTGATGCCCGAGCTGATAGTCGGCATGGCGGCTTTTCTCTGTATGCCGCGGCAGTTCCACGTCATGGTGGTAGAGGCCGAAGGCGAGCAGACTCTGTCCAAGGCGCGCTGGTTGTTCCCGCTTTATATTGGCCTGTTCGGTTTGTTTGTCGGGCCGCTGGCACTGGCGGGCAAGGTGCTGCTCGGCGACAGTGTCTCTGCCGATACTTATGTGATCAATCTGCCGCTGGCGCTGGACGCACCTTGGCTGGCGATAGTGGCGCTGCTGGGAACCCTCTCGGCCGCCACTGGCATGGTGATAGTGGCAGTGGTGACCATCAGCGTGATGATTAGTAACGAGTGGCTGGTGCCAGTACTCTTGCGTACCGGGCAGATCCGTCGTAAGAACTTCAGCCAGTTTTCCCAGCAACTGCTCTATGCCAGACGTCTCTCCATCGCGCTGATCCTGGCTTTCGGGTATTTCAGTTACCTGAGTTTTGACAGCAGTGATTCTCTGTCCAACCTGGGCATGCTGTCTTTCGGCGCCTTTGCCCAGTTGGCACCGGCCTTGGTGGGCGGCCTCTACTGGAAACACGGCAATCGCGCCGGGGTGTTTCTCGGTATGGCGGCGGGCTTTGGTCTGTGGGGCTTTTTGCTGCTCAAGGGCTCTGGCGCCTGGGAAGGCGTGCTGGCAGGTCAGTTTGAACTGTTAAAGGCGCTTAAGCCCAATGTCAACGATACCCTGCTTGCACTCGGTGCCAACCTGATTGGCTATATCGGCGGCTCTATCTGGCTGCGCGCCGGCTTGGTGGAGCGTATTCAGGCCAGCGCCTTTGTCACCCCGGGTGAACTCAAAAACACAGGTAATCGCAAGACGGGCCCCATTAGTCAGCAGGACTTGCTGATCCTGGCCAGTCGCTTTGTCAGCCCGACCCGGGCCTATGAGAGTTTCTCGCGCTTTTCTGCCGATGCGGTGCGCAGCGATAGCTGGCACAAGACGGCACCGGCCGAGCTTATTGCCCATACCGAGCACATGCTGGCCGGGGTACTGGGGGCTTCCAGCGCTTCTTTGGTGATGGACTCAGTGTTGCAGGGGCGGGATCTGGCCCTCGATGAAGTCTTCAGCCTGGTGGATGAGGCCTCGTCGAAGATTATTCTCAGTCAGGACATGCTGCGCGCCGCCATAGAACACGCCTACGAGGGCATGAGTGTGGTCGACAAAGATCTCAACCTGGTGGCTTGGAACTACCGCTATGTAGAGCTTTACGACTATCCGGAGGATTTCCTGCAACCGGGCATGCCCATCAGCGAGGTGATACGTTTCAATGCCGCCCGCGGCTACTGCGGCCCGGGGGATGTGGACGAGCATGTCGAGCGCCGGGTACAGCATATGCGCAACGGCACCGCCCATAGCTCAGAGCGGCGCAGGCGCGATGGCAAGGTGATCAAGATTCAGGGCAATCCCATGCCGGACGGCGGCTTTGTGATGACCTTTACCGACATTACCCAATATCGCGAGCAGCAACAGGTGTTGGAGCAAGTCAACGAAACCCTGGAGGCCAGAGTCAAGGAGCGCACCTATGAGCTGGCGCTGCTCAACAGCAAGCTGCTCGAAGCCAAGGCTCAGGAGGAGATGGCCAACGCTTCCAAGAGTCGTTTCCTGGCGGCGGTGGGGCATGACTTAATGCAGCCCCTCAACGCGGCCAGGTTGTTTACCGCCTCTTTGAGTCAGTATCCCGGGCTTGACAGGGAAGGGCGGCTGACCCTCTCCCATGTCAACAGCTCACTGAAAACCGCCGGTGAACTGCTGACCGATCTGTTGGATATCTCCAAGCTGGATTCCGGCATGGTGGAGGTAAAACGGCGCGACTTTGCCATCTCCGAAGTACTCAACACCCTGGCGGTGGAGTTTGAGGCCATGGCCAAAGACTGCCAGATCCATTTTGCCATGATGCCCTGCAGCCTGACGGTCAATTCAGACCCTTCACTGCTGCGGCGGGTGCTGCAAAACTTTCTCACCAACGCCTATCGCTATGCCAAGGGCGGGCGGGTGCTGATGGGCTGTCGCCGCCGCGGTAGTGAGCTTGAGGTGCAGGTGCTGGATACCGGCTGCGGCATTGAAGCCGGGCAGCTTAGGGAGATATTTCACGAATTTAAACGCCTTGATAACCCCCATTCCAACAGCGTCAACGGCCTGGGGCTTGGGCTGGCGATAGCCGACAGAATAAGCAAGGTGCTGGAGCATGATATCCGTGTATCTTCGGTGCAGGGCAAGGGCTCTGTATTTGCCATTCGGGTGCCGCTGGGTGCCACTGTCAGCGTGCCGCAGCCCAAGGCCATCTCTTCTGTGTTGCAGCCGCTCGCCGGGGTCAAGGTGCTGTGTATCGACAACGAAGAGGCTATCCTCGCCGGGCTCGAAAGCCTGTTGAGCCGCTGGCAGTGCGAGGTGATCTGCGCCCGGGATCTGAGTGATGCCAGGATCAAGCTGGGGCTCAAAGGGGTGGCGCCGGACATCATGCTGGCTGATTATCATCTGGATAAGGGCCAAAACGGCGTCGATGCCATGGATGAGCTCAGGGCGCTGTATGGGCAACATCTGCCCGGCATTTTGATCACCGCCAACACCCGCAAGGATCTGGTGGAGGATGTCGAGCGCCGCGGTTACCACTATATGGCCAAGATGATTAAACCGGCGGCGCTCAGAGCCTTGATCTCCAGCCTGGTGAAGAAGGCGTAATTCAAAAGCTCAGTGAAATAGCCTTTGGAAACGGGACCAGATTTATCGGCAATAAATCAGGCCCGGTATTTTAGTGGGTGACTTCTGTTTGTGTCTGTATCTGTATCAGTGCCTGCGTCTGCGTCTGCGCCGGAACCCCTGAGTATCCATCAGCTCGCCAGGGGCGGTAAGCCAGACCGTAGCTCAAGGTCGCCATGGTCCAACCGATAAGGGCGCTGGCGATATCGTGCGATAAAAAGTGGGCGCCGCGAAACTCCTGACACAGACTGAACACGGCGCCTATCAGCAATACTGCGCCGAGTAACTTAAAGCGCCATTTTGGCTTCAAGACCAATGCCAGATAATAAAGTCCCACCCAGGCAAAGGCGCCGCTCGAGTGGCCGCCGGGGAAACACTGGCCCAACTCAGTGTCAACGCTCAGGCTCATGGGGAAGGGCAGATAAGGCTTTTGGCCTCCAAATAGACTGAGATCCCAGGGGCAGGCAACATTGGTTATGCTCTTGCCGATACGTACCAGAAGTACGGTTGCCAGGGCGCTTGTAAACAACATCAGCAAGGGCCGGCGCCAGCGTTTCATTGAGGCTTTGAAACTGCTCAATACCAAGCTCGACAGCAACACAACTGCCGCCAGCACCACCAGATCCCGTCCTCCTGTGTGCAGCAGTTTGTCTGCGACAAAGGCATGGCGCCAGGGCCAGGCCGTGTCGGTGCCCTCAAATGCCAACATCCACTGTGCCAGCAGCAGGTCGGCATTAGTGATGTGCAGCAAGATAAGCAGGCCAAGCCCTACCGATAACGGCAACAATAGATGATGTTTGAACCAGTGTTGAAAACTCAGCGGGTGGCTTGCAATGGGCATTGTGATTCCTGTGACATAGCGCGAGTTTAAACCGAGTCGCAGCTGAGATCTGTAAAATAAAAAGCCTGAAAAGCGGGTGTTGAACTCATGGCGTTGAACTCACGGCCCGGCTGGTGGATAGGAATTATTCTGGCCGGCTCAGATTAAGGTCTGCTTAAGGCCGGGGATTTTTGTCTCAATTGCCCGGAATGGCGTATTGCAATGAGTTGAAACAAAACCTTTTTTGCGTATTTTTTTGCCACTGGTTATGTTACAGGGGTAGCTCTGCTATGGCGCTGGTTAAGTTGCGGTTTTGGCGGGGGATCCCCACTGGTTTGCTGGTATTCAAATACAAGGAACAGGAATGAAGCTCAATAAACTCTTTTGGCTGACGGCCCTTGCGCTCGGCAGCCCCAATTTGCTGGCTGCCGAGGTCAAACTCCTGCGGGAGCCGGATCTTCGCGGTGATACTCTGGTGTTTTCCTACGCCAAGGATATCTGGAAAGTGTCGCTCAAGGGCGGCGAGGCGGTGCGCCTCACCAGCTTCCAGGGCCAGGAGATGCAACCCAAGCTGTCGCCCGACGGCAAGTGGGTGGCTTTTACCGGCGACTATGAGGGTAATCAGGATATCTACCTGCTGCCGATTGCCGGTGGCGAGCCCAAACGCCTGACCTTCCACCCGGATGTGGATCAACTGGTGGGCTGGAGCCCGGACAGCAAATCGGTATTGTTGCGATCCGGCAGGGCCAATGCCCCAAGAGGCTGGCAGCAGCTGTTTACCCTGTCCATCGAGGGCGGCAATCCCAAGCCTTTACCCATGAACCGCGCCTTTGACGGCAGTTTCTCTGCCGATGGCAAGCAGTTGGTTTACCGCCGCGCCGGTCTTTGGGATCCGGGCTGGCGTAACTACCGCGGCGGCCAGAATCAGCCGCTCAGGTTGATTTCGCTCGATAGCCTGGAGGAAAAAGATCTACCCTGGGACAACACCCAGGATCTCGAGCCCCAGTGGCACGGCGACTATATCTATTTCCTCTCCAACCGCTCTCAGGTCACTAATATCTTTCGGGTAGCGGCCAAAGGCGGCGAGCCGGAGCAGGTGACCCATTACCAGGATGCCGATGTCAAAGGTTTTACCCTGGATAACGACACTCTGGTATACGAATACCGCGGCGAGCTGGTGAAAAAATCGCTGGCTAATACCAATGCCAACGACAAGGGAGAGGCACTGGCCATCAGCCTGCATGCCGATTTCCCCTGGGTGCGGCCACGCTTTGAAGAGGTTGAAAAGCAGATAGAGTCGGCGGCCATTTCGCCTACCGGTAAGCGCGCCCTGTTTGTGGCCCGCGGCGATGTATTTACTGTGCCCGTGGAGCACGGTGATGCCCGTAATCTTACTGAAAGTTCAGACAGCCGCGAAGTGGGCGCCGCCTGGTCCAACGGCGGCAAACAGCTGGCCTGGTTCTCCGACAAGAGCGGCGAATATCGCCTGGTGATAGCGGATCAACTCGGCAAGCCGCAGCAAGAGATCAAACTGGCTGAGAAGGGCTTCTATAGCGGACTTATCTGGTCGCCCGATGATAAACAGCTGGTGTTCAGCGATCAGCGCCAGCAACTCTGGCTGGCGGACTTGTCCAAGGGCAAGGCGCAGGTTATCGACAGCCAGCCGGTAGTGAATCCCGACTGGGAAATGGCCCCCAGTTGGTCGCCTGACAGCCGTTATCTGGCCTACAGCAAGCAGGATGACAGCTTCTTCCGCAGTCTCTACCTGTTCGATAGCCGCAATAATCAGAGTAACAGAATTACCCAGGGCATGGCCGATGTGCGTTACCCAGTGTGGGACCGCGCCGGCGACAAGCTCTATTTTGCCGCCAGTACCGATTATGGCCCTCATGCTGCCTGGTTGGATATGACCTCGGTTGCCTTCACCCCGACTTACGGCCTCTACACCATGCTGCTCAATACCCGCACCGAGGCGCCCATGCTGCCAAGAAGCGACGAGGAAGAGGGCAGCACTGAAGAGGAAGCCAAAGGCTCAGATGCGCCACCTGCGGTGCGAATCGATCTCAACGGTATAGCGCAGCGGGTGCTGCCTCTGGGTGAGAGCGGTAAAATCCACAGCCTGAGCGCCGGTAAGCCAGGTGAGCTGTTCTATATGCAAGACTTGGATGAAACCACAGAGCTTCGCAAGTACAGCACTGAGGAACGTAAGGCCGATACCCTGGCCGGTGATGTCGATGAGTATCACCTGAGCCACGACGGCGAGAGCCTGCTGGTGAAAATCGGCGACAACTGGAAGCAATTTGCCGGCGCCGCGCCCTTGGGGGACGATGCCAAGACGCTTAACGTCAAGCTGACGGCCCGTATCGATCCCAAGGCCGAATGGCAGCAAATCTTCCGCGAAGCCTGGCGCTTCCAGCGCGATTACTTCTATGTCAGTAATCTGCACGGTGCCGATTGGGACGCGGTATACAAGGAGTTCCAGCCACTGGTTGCCCATGTGCGCCACGGTGCTGACATGACCTATCTGCTCGATAACATGGGCGCCGAAACCTCTGTGGGCCACTCCTTTACCAATGATGGCGATCTGCCGGAAATTGCCGACAACCGCACCGGCCTGCTCGGCGCCGATGTTGAGGCGACCGACAAGGGCTACCGCTTCAGCCGCATCTATCGTGGCGAAAACTGGTATCCGGCGGACCAAGGAAGTGCGCCGCTGGCTCTCTATCCCCAGGTCAAGGCGGGCCAGTATCTGCTGGCAGTCAACGGCAAGCCGCTGGATAACAAGGCCAACTTCTATCAGGCCTTCCAGGGGACTCTCGGTAAACAGACCCGTCTCAGCATCAGTCCGGATGGCAGCGACAAAAAAGCCTTCGAAGTGACTGTGGTGCCAACGGCCAGCGAACAGGCATTGAGACGTAACGCCTGGGTTGAGGATAACCGCAAACGGGTGGATGAAGCTTCCGGCGGCAAATTGGCTTATGTCTGGGTTCCGGATACAGGCGAGAACGGCTTCAGCTATTTCAACCGTTACTTCTTCGCCCAGAATCAGCGCCAGGGAGTGATCATAGATGAGCGCTTCAACCACGGCGGTTACATTGCCGAGTACATCATAGATGTGCTACGCCGCGAGCGTAACGGCTACTTCAATAACCAGATGGCCGGCGATCACCCCATGACCAGTCCGGGCAGCGGTATCTGGGGGCCCAAGGTGATGCTGATCAACGAAGTCTCCGGCTCGGGCGGCGACATGCTCCCTTATATGTTCCGCTATTACCAAGTGGGCAAGCTGGTGGGTAAACGCACCTGGGGTGGCTTGGTCGGTATCTGGGGCGTGCCTTCCCTGATGGATGGCGGCCATATCACGGCGCCGCGCAGCGGTTTCTTCAGTATCGACGGCCAGTGGCGGGTCGAGAACGAAGGGGTGGGCCCGGATGTGGAAGTCGAGCAGTGGACCAAAGACACAGCCAAAGGCATAGATCCTCAGCTGGAAAAGGCCATCGCCATTGCCTTGGATGAGCTGAAATCTGCCGCGCCTGTGAAGCTGCCACAGCCCGCCGATCCAGTGCGGGTGCCTCAGATGAAATAGCTTTGATGATATGGCTCTGATGAAATAGCTCAGGGGAAACTAGCCCAATAACTTGCGCCGCTTGCCTTAGTCTTACAGGCAAGCGGCGCTTTTTGTTGGAAAACTATCAAAACTCAGCCAATTATTTTGTAAAAAATAACCAAGACAGGCTTTTATGGCTTTTGTCGAAAACTTGACCTATGACTAATTGTTTTAACAAACAGTACTGAGTATTGTGTAACTAATTCAGGTGCTTATCTTTAGCCTTTACTTAAACTCAAGGTCGGAAGCTGTTGCATTTTTCTGTTTTCAGCGGAATTCAGGGACGAACAACATTCGCGCCCGTGCGGTAGCTATGAGGGTTACTCAGCTTTTGTAGAACGCTTGCTCATCGAATTAAGATAGTACCCAGAAGTTTGGAGATGATTTTGCGCGTTATTTCTGCAACATCACAAAAAATAACTTAAAATTCATAAAGATATAAAACCATTTTGGTAGATAATAGGTTTGGAAACCGCGCATGCGCGTTTTGCTGCAAGGGATATTCGGGCTAAACTCTATTATATTTAACTAATACAAAGAGATAGCGATGCGCGTTTACACTCATCCGATGACTAAAACGCGCATGCGCACTATACAGCTGTTAAGCTTCAATGAGAACAATGTGGACTACGAAGAAATAAAACGACAGGGTATCGCTGATTTTGTCGAAGATGAAGAACAAACTAGACCAGATCGTATTGTTAGATTTGTCGAACTAAATGAACTGTTTGCGCTACAGGGAGATATGCTGTTAACCGGAGGTTTACAGTCTCACTTAGCTTTTCATGAATTGGCTAATAGTTACGTTAATGGTAATTACATGGCAGTCGTATTACTGTGCCAAGCGTTTATTGAGCACTCATTGTCCGGTGAGTTCATCATGAGAGGGCAGAGTACGATAGCTGAATCCTCATTTAAGATAATCCTCGAATCTGCAAAAGCCGCTGAAATTATCAATGGAACGCTTTTTGAACAATTAGAAGTATTACGGAAAATCCGCAACCCCTATGTTCATGCGAAAGCGGGGCTTAAAAATGGCTCATTGGCTAAAAAAATGATCGATGGTCGATTTGAATCTGCTGAAGAACTAGCTAAATCAGATGCATTAAAATCACTTGGTATACTAAAGTCTTTTGTTCATCAAAATGTATTCATGTGGGTGCCTGAGCCTGAAGCTTAACAGTTCAAGAGGGATTCACAACGCTTGGCATTTTTGCTTCTACTTCAAATTTAGTGTTTATGGCACAATACGTTAGGTTGGGTGGAGGCGTTGTTCACCCCTTAATTGGGCGTTATATGCCATTCGGAGAAAATAGGAAGTTAAGTATGTTTGGTGAGTTGAAGAAAGTGCCGTTACGAAATATCTGGGCACATGAAGCGCAAGATTTTACTCCTTGGCTAGCGGAAAACATCGAAGAGCTGGGAAACGCTGTTGGTTTGGAGCTTGAGCTAGTTCAAGAAGAAGCAAGTGTCGGGAATTTTTCTCTTGATATCTTAGCTAAGGATCTTGGGTCAGCTGAAAACGTCATTATAGAAAACCAGTTTTCTCAAACTGAGGTAGTGTTCATAAATCTGTGTCATTTGAGTAATATACACCCAAAAGGATATTCAAATGACCAAACCTACATTCGACATGGAAGCCGCCATTGA
>NZ_JBKORF010000017.1:0-41568 GCF_047314685.1 Shewanella sp. BJSY2023SW001 | reverse complement strand
CCCCAGCGACCCGCGACGCAGCGGAAAACCCCTTGTGCTTATGATGCCAATTCGCTATCGCGCCAGACGCTCAGAGTCACATCCATGTGACTCTGACCCAGCTCAACATCCTGTCTCGCGTTCGTGAGCTCGTCGCTAGGCGACACTCGCCCCTTGTTCGACTGAGCTGCGTCAGCATCTGCCGGACAGGAGTCCCAATGCCGTGAAGGGCTGGACGCCCGTGAACGGCCATGCCTCGCTACGCGATTATCATCAACGCCCTGCGGCCGCTTCGAGCGGGAGTTGGTGCAATTCTGCAATCATAGCGTTGCTTGAAATTGCTTATATACCCACTAACATACGCCTATTTCCCTGGCACAAGCGGGACTGTGACCGTCGAAAACAAGGCCGAATTCTGTTCCCGACAAATTCGGCATTTCCTACGTCCATGTAGGTCAGATGTTTTCGTCGAGGCTACAAGGACGTATTAACGCCGAGTCACAGGATCGCCTGTGCATAAGCCTGCGGCAGGCAATGAGAAACATCCATCGCCGGAAACCCGGCAAGCGCCTAATGTGCAACTTTAGGCTGAAAACTATGGTATGGCGTAAAAACAAAGGCAGCGGAATGCTGCCTTTGGGATCAGAAAATTGAGCGGCCAACGGCCAGCCTGAGTTGCTCCAGCGCTGCCGTTCCGGCGAGTGAGTTGCCGCTGCGGTCAAGCTCAGGCGACCAGACACAGATGGACATGTCACCGGGGATCACCGCGATTATGCCACCACCGACTCCACTCTTGCCCGGCATGCCGACCCGGTAGGCAAACTCACCGGCGCCATCATAAAGCCCGGATGTAGCCAAAAGTGCATTGAGTCTGCGGCTCTGCAGCGGTGATATCAGCGCTTTGCCATCCAATGCCTTACCGCCTTGGACCAGATACATCATAGCCCGGGAAAGATCGGCGCAGCTCATTTTCAAGGCGCAGTAATGGAAATAGCTTCGCAGCACAGTATCCACATCATTGTTGAAGTTACCGAAGGACTTCATCAGATAGGCAATGGCAGCATTGCGGGCACTGTGCTGATACTCGGAATCGGCCACCACCTTGTCGTAGCAGATATGCGGATTACCCGCCAAACGGCGAACCACTTCCAGCATTCTGTGCTTGGGCGCTCCGAGGCGACTCTGCAGCAAGTCGGCGATGACCAGTGCCCCGGCATTGATAAAGGGATTACGGGGAATGCCGCGCTCCAACTCCACCTGCACTAAAGAATTAAATGAGTGACCCGACGGCTCTTTGCCTACCCGGCTCCAGATTTCGCTTTCTTCATAGAGTGTCAGCGCCAATGTCAGGCTGAACACTTTGGAAATACTTTGAATGGAAAAAGGCTCTAAATAATCCCCTGCCCCCACTGTGGTGCCGTCGGCCATGGTGATGGCAATCCCCAGCTTGTTGGCATTGACCCGGGCAAGGGCCGGAATATAATCCGCCACCTTACCCTGGCCAATCAGAGGGCGAACCCTGTCGAGCACCTGCTCAAGCAAGGCCTCGTCCGGGATTAGCTCCACCAAATGTCGTACAGCTCAGTGACTTCCAACTCGCTGATTGGCTGAGCTTCCCAGAATGCCTTGACTGCGCTTCTGTCATCTTCGGTGCACTTGCCAATTCTTTGGGTGGCAATAATGCCTTCCCACTCTCTGTGGCCACCACCGTGGAAGCCCAAGCCTCTAGGTTCTATAACTTCATCAATAAAACGGTCGACCAGGGGATCTATCTGTTCCTCCGACACAGAGTCGGCAAAGCGCCAACTAACGTCAAATCCCAACTCCTGGAATTCATCAACACGCAACTTCTTGCGCAAACGACGACTGCGAATAGCCATACTGCTTCTCCCTCAGGTGTAATTACTCTGTACGTTCGAACATCAGATCCCAAACACCGTGACCCAGGCGCTGGCCGCGGGCCTCGAACTTGGTCAACGGACGATAATCCGGCCGTGGCACTACAGTGCCATCGCTGGAAAGGTTGCGATAGCCGGGGGCGGCATTCATCACTTCCAGCATGTGTTCGCTGTAGTTTTCCCAATCGGTAGCCATGTGGAACACACCACCAATTTTCAGTTTACGGCGCACCAACTCGGCAAAGGCCGGCTGCACTATGCGGCGCTTGTGGTGGCGTTTCTTGTGCCATGGGTCGGGAAAAAACAGCTGCAGCCGCGCCAGAGAATTATCGGCAATGGCATGCTCCAGCACTTCCATGGCATCGTGATGGAATACTCTCAGGTTAGTGACTCCGGCTTCGCCGGCATCGGCAAGACAGGCGCCCACACCAGGCTTGTGCACTTCGATACCGATAAAGTTAAGCTCAGGGGCTTCCTTGGCCATGGTCACCAGTGAGGCGCCCATACCAAAACCTATCTCCAGCACTGTATCTGCCTCACGGGCAAAGACGGCGTTCAAATCCAGAGGCTCGGGAGAATAATCCAGCCCCATGCCGCCCCAATGCGCTTCCAAGGCCTGGGCCTGGCCCTTGGTGAGGCGACCCTCACGCAGCACAAAGCTTCTTACTTTGCGCAGATACTTGCCTTCTTCGTTAAACTCGGCCGTTGTGACTTCGCTCATTTTTGCCCCTAGAGAGGTGTGAAAAAGAAGGGCATTATCCAAAGTTCACCATACAGTGCAAGCCCTGATGCTGAAAAAGTATACCAACAATCCACAAGAACGAAATAAGTCAATCATTTGAGGGGATCAATCTCCTTGTTTCGCCCCTTGGCTGCGGCTACACTGCGCCGATGAACAAAACAGCCTCTTTCGCAGAACGTATCGTAAAATGGTACGACTTGAATGGTCGCAAGACTCTGCCATGGCAACAGCAAAAGACCCCATACAAAGTATGGATTTCTGAAATCATGTTGCAGCAGACCCAGGTCGCGACCGTTATCCCCTACTTCCAAAAATTCATTACCCGTTTCCCCGATGTCGTCAGCCTGGCCAATGCCGACATAGACGAAGTGCTGCATCTGTGGACAGGTCTGGGCTATTACGCCCGCGCCCGTAACCTACACAAGGCCGCCATCAAGGTGCGTGATGAGTTCCAAGGCGAGTTTCCAACCGACTTTGACTCGGTACTGGCACTGCCGGGCATTGGACGCTCAACCGCAGGTGCTGTGCTGTCGCTGTCTTTGGGGCAACATCACCCCATATTGGATGGCAATGTCAAACGGGTACTCGCCCGCCACGGCGCCATAGAAGGTTGGCCCGGGCAAAAGGATGTGGAAAACCAACTCTGGCAGCTGACCGAAGCGCTCACGCCCAAGGCCGAGATCCAAAAATACAACCAGGCGATGATGGATATAGGTGCCACCATATGCACCCGCTCCCGCCCCGCCTGTGACCAGTGCCCGGTCGCCCGCGACTGCAAGGCGCAGCTAATGGGGCGCCAGGGCGACTTCCCCGGCAAAAAGCCGAAGAAGGCGATTCCGGCCAAAGAAGCCTGGCTACTAGTGCTGGAACACGATGGCGAGATCTTGCTGCAGCAAAGGCCTCCCGCCGGGATCTGGGGCGGCCTCTGGTGTTTCCCCGAGTTTGGCAACAGACAAAACCTGCAGCAAGCCGCCAAAGCCTTGGGGCTTGCAGAGCACAGCATCACTGAGCTGCCCGGTTTTCGTCACACCTTCAGCCACTTTCACCTGGACGCCCAGCCTATGTTGCTGCGACTAAAGAGCAAAGTAGCCACAGACATGCTGCTGGACCAAGGTCACAGCGCCCAGAGTAAAGACAGGGTAATGGAACCCAAACCCTGTCTCTGGTATAACTTAAACCAACCTTCCCGGGTGGGACTGGCCGCTGCAACAGAGCGGGTATTGGCCAGCCTGGAACCGAGTCTGACCAAGGAGTAAACATGGCACGCACAGTTAACTGCGTCTATCTCAAGAAAGAAGCCGATGGCCTGGATTTCCAACTGTATCCCGGCGAACTCGGCAAGCGCATTTTCGACAACATCAGCAAAGAGGCCTGGGGCCTGTGGCAGAAAAAACAGACCATGCTGATCAACGAAAAGAAACTGAACATGATGAATGTCGATGATCGCAAACTGCTGGAAGAGCAGATGGTCGCCTTCCTGTTCGAAGGTCAGGAAGTACAGATTGAAGGCTATGTGCCACCGGCAGAAGATGAATAAGGCGCTATAGCTGTAGCGCATTGAGCGAAATGAGAAAAGGCCCTTATGGGCCTTTATCTTTTGCTGTCGCGACGAGATTTATCGGCCAGTTCGTGGCGAATTCAGGCACGAACACCATCCAGGGCTCACCGGCGATATACTCAATTAGCAATGAACTTGGGACCTTGCAGCATCTGTGCTTGTTGACCGCACTCTTGGTGCGGTTGTGTGAGATAAATGCCATAAACGAAACCGGGACAATGAACGTGTTGTCATTGTCCCGGTTTCGTTATTTGGCCCGGATTGGAAAGGTTTCGGGGTTAGTCTGATATGGGGCTAAGGCCACTAAGTTGTTCAGCAATAATGCGATCATACTGTTCCCTATCGTTTCGCACTTTTTCAATTTCCATCACTTTATTGGATAAGAACTCAAGCGGCTTAAAAAACTGATCTCCAACTATTCGGTCAGGTAGCGCGACTATTTTTCTCAGTTTCGATGATAGCTCATTTGCAGTAAGTGCTATTTTAGCAAATTCATATTGTCTAGCTTCGTAAAACTCATCAAAATCTGGTCTTTCCGCTCGATGTTCACGGATGCTATCTATTACCAGCAGTGCCTCTCGTATAGTTTCTGGCATCCATAAAATATCTTTCATCACATTTTGCGGCAGGCAGCGCCAATTAACTTCTGAACCAGGTAATTCAAGTTCAGGATAAGGCACTGATGGGCAGTAATCCCCATGCTCATCCTTCATGCCGTTGTCAGAGCATAGTTTAACGGCATTATCAAAAAAACGATCCAACTGCAGCGTTACCACCACAGCCAAATAATACTGTTCTTGTTTCTTCTGGTTGCGCTTACCCCACGTTCCATAGATAAGGTTAAGCACAAAACCAACAATGACGCCAAGCAGCCCAAATAGTTCCTTTTCCATGAAGATGATCCATTTCAATGTTTAAGTGATAGTTTAAACCCGGTTTAAATCATCCACAAAACCACAAACTGATCCATCCGAGTACCTTTGTGGCAGCTCTGATGGCTGAGCTCTTTAGAATGGCTCTGAGAACGTTAGTCTAAAATCCATAATGCTGACTCATTTTTCCCATCACTACAGACAGAAGTGAGCTAAGTGCTGTGTTCAACTATTTTAGCGGTGATCCTGGCCACGCGTTAGACCACGCAACTCGTATATATGTTTAAACATCTGCATCGCAGATGTGATGGGTGAACACACCTTTGAAAAACGATATCAACCACATAGAAGAAGGCATCAAACAGTAGTGCTACATCAAGATATCAGATTTAGAAGCCTTCCTCTCTAAGAAGCTTTAGTCTCACGATATTTCTTGACGGTGATAAAAGTGCTAAAGGCACAGAAAACAACAGGTTTTTTAGTGGACTGGGAATAGCGTACCTTTCCAGCGACAAGCACATGCGCGCCATCAAGCTCTTCATAATCAGACACATGGAAAGAATCCAGAAACTGCTGTTTGATGTCCCTGAATATCTTTATGCTGAGGCCCTTCCTTGAGTCACTTGCATTTAGCCATAAACCATTATCAGTATACTCATCCTTAGCATCAACGATTACCCCCCCAAAACAAACGCTCTCTACCATCTTCCATCTCCGGAGTTACATCATCAAAATGCACTACCAGATTACGGATAGTATCTTGTACTTTTATTCGGTTCGTTGTGGAATATAAGGTCACGGTTTTTTCTGAGCGCTGAAACTCAGGGAACCGCTTTAAATAAGATAATATTTGTCTTAGTGATCTGCTAGCACTTGATTCTCTTGATATAGCTCCACCACGTCCAACAGCTCCACCAGAGGGGGCCACGTCAAAACCTTCGTCAGGAAGCTGAGGAAGCGGGTCATAATCTAACTTTCCGCCCTTTTGCGTATCTAAGTTGATTCCATACTCTGTTACCAAAGGGATAGCATTTGGTGTTTCGGTACTACCGTCGGATTCATCTTCAACTAGAAAATAGGAAGTACGAAACTCGCATTCACCGTTGTGGTGGTGTGAATTAAAATGGGCGGCCTGGTTGCAGAGCGAAACCAGGCAACGTCCCCACAACCAATGCAAATCAAGCTTGTTTTTAAGTTTGCTCTTACATCTGTAGCCAACTCCGAAAACTTTTCAGCGGTGTAGGTTTGTTCGTTTTTTCCGCAAAGCACAACATCCATGTCACTACCTCTGTTCAGAATTTGGTCTGACTCAAAGGTACCAAAAAATTTCAAAAAAAACATCTATTTCAATTCAAGTGTATGCATGAAACATGTCACATTTCAGAATTTAATTGCTTCACATTGAGCATTCTAAAGGATGCCTTATCTAGGTCCTGGATAACCGGTAGTCTCCCCGAAAAATAACCGCAGCCAAAAGTAAAATTTTCTCGTACATTAGACGCAGGAGATTCGACATGAAAAAATCGCGATACACGGATAGTCAGATTATCGCCATTCTCAAGCAAGCTGATGTAGCAACAGTCCGAGGCGGCTAACTGAATCTTCATTATCTGAAACCGGGGGATGAAGCCTTATGTCACTCACTACAGCGAAGGCCACACCTGAATAAGCTCAAGTGTGGCCTGCAAGCTTATAAGAAGCTATTTACTCTGCCGCCGCCCCAGCAGGATAAAGCCCGCAGCCAACAGGGAAGAGATAAGGATATACACGGCTATGGTGGCCGAGGTCCCGGGCGGGATCAGCTTTATCAGCACACTGACCATAAGGCTTAAGTACAGGCTTTCCAGCGCATAATAGAGCGCCGTTGCCAAACCCGCCGAAGCGGAGAAGGCGAGCAGAGCGCCGTTGGCCGAGACTGCACAAGTCAAGGCAATATTGACTCCAATCAGATACATGGGAAGCATAAAGCCAAGCAAGGTAACGCCAAAGAGCCACTCGCACAGATAGAGGATAAGCCCACTGACAAATAGCCCCGCCAGCCCTCGAAACACTGTGCCGCTGATTCCCCAACGCCTAACCAAAGGCTTGACGAACCTGGTGGTCAGTACCATCACAATCGCCACCGAGCCGAACCAGAGGCTGAACTCGAGTTTACTCAGGCTCAAGGTATCCATCAGCACCGAGGGCGAGGTGGAAAAGTAGGCGAAGAAGGTTCCCATTGCCGTTGCATAAGCCAAGGTATAACCGATAAAAGTCTTGGACCCCAGGATGGTGAACAAGCTATTGAAACGAAACGGCTGGGTTTTGGCCGGCCGGGTTTCTGGCCATTTAAACACTGTGTGCACGGCAACCACGGCAGCGAATATTCCCAGGAAGTAAAATATGCCCTGCCAATGCCACTGCTTTTCTATCAAGGCGCCCAGAAACGGAGCCACTGCCGGTACACAAGCCAACACTGAACCCATGATGGCGTAAACGACTACGCCTTCTTCCCTTTCGGCAAATACATCTCTGACCGTGGCAAACGCCGCAACCAATAGTGCAGACGCGCTCAGCGACTGTAACAATCTCAGTCCCAGGAAGTAATCAAAGTTCGGACTTAAGGGAATAGCCAGGCTGGACAATGAGTACAAGACAGCGCCAATAACGACTATCGGCCTTCTGCCAAACTTGTCCGAGAGGGGGCCAAACAGCAATTGCCCAAGGCCTAGGAGTGCCATATACATGGTCAGCGTCAGCTGAACCTGCTCCCTTCCTACCTTGAAACTTGTGCCGATGTCATTCACTGCCGGAAGGTATAAGTCCATCCCCAGTGAAGCAAGCAGATCGAAAGGTACCAGAAGTACCAAAGAGTATAAGAATGAGTAATTCCAGATATTGTTTCTATTCATTTTTGCGTCCAATTATTGCTAAGAATCTATTCAAGCGATAATTGGACTGCCTTCACTGCTCTCTTCATAATCTAACCTCTATTTTGCGGCGCCTTCGCGCCCGCATGACTATAGCGCCATGTTTGAACTCTGCCAAAGAGCAGCAAACCGGCCGGCGCATATTGGCACAAATAATCTTGGTCTGCCACAGCCAAATAGCGAACGCCATGTCAGCTGTTTTCAGGCCGGGCGCACCTCTATCGATAGCGCTTCCTCGGCCGTTGGCGCCTCAAAATAGGCACTCACCTGCCGAAAGACGGTTTCATTGTCGAAGGCTGCCCGCTCCGGGCATTGAACTCTTCTGAGTGCCAGACGCTCGAGACACAACTCATCATCTGCCTCTAAATAGACCAGCAGATGCTGCGCTCCGGCCGCCTCGGCCAGGGCCTTGAATCCATGACGCTGCACTGCGGTATTAGCCGGGAAGTCCAGCACCACATCGACACCGCAACCGAGTAAGGCCTGAATATGTGCGCTCATAACAGGTTTGAGCCGGGCCGAAAACTTGAGATAGTCGCCAAAGTTTTGGATCTCTTGCGAGAAAAGAGCGGCAAGCCACTGATCTTCACTGATACAGACGGCGTGCCGCTCAGAAGCCAACTCTTGCGACAGAGTCGACTTGCCCGCGCCCATCTTGCCGCAGAAAAAGATCAAGGTACCCACTTGATTCATGCCTGTGTCTCCCTTTGAAACTGATAACGATTCTTTACCAATTGCCCCAACAGCAACTGTGATGACACCAGCTTCAAGTTCACAGAACCAGGCAAGGTATCAAATAGCCGGATCCCGCCCCCCAGCAACACAGGCACTGTGGTAATGGTCAGCTCATCGACCAGAGCGGCGGCAATAAAGGAGCGAATAAGAGCGCCGCCATCGAGATAGATGTTGTGGTACCCCTTTGCATGCAAGGTGCCGAGCATTTCAGTTGCCGAGCCGCAAATTAACTCGGCTTTGCCGGCAAAACCCTCCGGTAATTGCTTGAGACTATTGCTGGCAACAAATACAGGTTTATCGTAGGGCCAGGCATCGAAGGCGGCCACCACCTCAAAAGTGTTGCGCCCCATGAGCAGAGCATCGACCGAAGCCATAAACTCGGCAAATCCCAGATCGCTGCCCTCCGGGTTATCTATTGCCGCCAACCAATCAAGCTCACCATTGGGTCCGGCAATAAAACCATCCAGACTCTGGGCCATATACACCCTATTTTTCATCTAACTACTCCTTTAGCTCCGAACTCAATAACAGAAAGCCCTGTCGATTATTTTCCCTAAGACTCAAAACTGAGCCGATATGGCCTGTCGATTGCCTCCCGCAGATCCGCCAGAGAAAATACCCGCTGCAACTCGGCAAACTTTTCGCCACCAAAATAGACCTGCACCACGGGCAGACTGAAGATACTCATCTGGGCAGATAGCTGCTGGCCAGGGCCCTGACAATCGATATAGGCCGCCTGCAATAGTGGATACTCGTCGGCCAACATGGCGCTTATTCTGGGCTTCAACGCCTGACACACGCCGCAATGCTCGCCGCCGAACAGCAACAATACCGCGGGTTGGCTTTCGAGCAGTTGTTTAAGCTGCTCAAGGGTTTCGATATTCAACATGGTTTCAACTCACAACTCACCGGCGGCCCAAGTACCCGGGCTCTATTGTTTATATTGGCGCTCATTGTGCCATATCGGCGCTGACTTTCGGTGACTTTCGGTGACTTTCGCTGCCAGTTTACAAGCCAAAGAAAAAGGCGCCGACGGCGCCTTCTGTAAAAACTATTGTGGGTTACTGTTTAACCCCTTCAACCACCAGATCAAGTTTAACGTGAGTGGAAGCCGGGCCCAGATCGGTAGTAATCTTGTAATCCTTGAGGGCAAACTCGGTAGAGCCGACAAACCCGGCGCGGTAACCACCCCAAGGGTCCTGCCCTTCACCGATAGCCTTGGCATCTATGGTCAGCGGCTTGGTGACCCCATTGAGGGTAAAGTCACCGGTAATCGCCAATTCGCCATTGCCTTTGTCCTCCACCTTAGTGGACTTGAAGCTGGCCTTGGGATACTTGCCGGCATTGATGAAGTCGGCCGAACGCAAGTGCTTGTCCCGCTCGGCATGGTTTGAATCCAGGCTTTGGGTGTTGATGGTCACATTCACCTTGGCATCTGCCGGGTTGGCCTTGTCAAAGCTGAAGCTGCCTTCAAATTCGTTAAAACGCCCGACCACAAAGCTGTAGCCAAGATGGTTGACTCTAAAGTTGATAGAGGCATGGGCGCCCTGGGTATCAATCACATAGTCGGCGGCATTCACGGCGCAAGGCAATAACAGGGCGCTGCCTAGCAAACCGGCAAACAGGGTCTTTTTCATTTTGCTATCCTCTCTTGAGTTTAATCATCCTGACGAGTGTCTGATCTTTGTCGATAAAATGGTGTTTCAGCGCCGCCAAGGCATGCAGCACCACCAGGGCTATCAAGCTATAGGCGGCGTATTTATGTATCGCCCCGGCGATATCGGCCTGATTGTTAAACAGCTCACCGACACCCGGCAGCTCAAACCAGTCAAATACCGCGATACCCCGGCCATCGGCGGTGGAGATCAATATGCCGCTCAACATAATCAGCAGCAGCAACAGGTAGAGTCCCCAATGCGCCAAACGGGCCGCCTTCTGCAGTAAAGGCTTGTCCGGTATCGCCTGTGGCGACGGGCTCAGTAGTTTCCACAACAATCTGACCAAGGTAAGCGCCAACAGCAAAATGCCGATACTCTTGTGCAGATGTGGCCCCTTCTGATACCAGGCACTGTAATAGGTCAAATCAACCATCCAGTAGCCGAGCCCAAACAGGCCTATCACGGCAATAGCCGATAACCAGTGGTTCAAAATGCTGACAAGGCCGTAGCCCTGACGAGTGTTGGCAAGCATTTTCTATCCTTAAGCTATGTCTTAAGCACATCATATGGAAACTAAATGAAAACTAAAATCATTAAATATTGGCTATTTATTTCGAAATTTTAGAAAGAAGGACAAAAGGTGGACTTAAAGAGCCACAGTGCTGCGGGTAACACGGCAGATTGAGGCAAAGATAGTTTGATGCAATGGGCGGCCTGCTGGCTTTTCAAGCGATATCAGTTTGATTTCAGCTCAAAAAGCCCAATTCTGAGCATTAACTGAGCGAACACAGGATTTATGCCGAAAAAGCACTTGCAGGAAAAAATTCAGAACTATATTATACGCGCACTCCGAACGACACGGGCCTCAACCCCCGGTTCGAAGTAGATGACTGACACTCAGTTCAGTTGCCCGAATAGCTCAGTTGGTAGAGCAGCGGATTGAAAATCCGCGTGTCCCTGGTTCGATTCCGGGTTCGGGCACCACAATTTAGCCGGCATAGCTCAGTTGGTAGAGCAACTGACTTGTAATCAGTAGGTCCCGAGTTCGACTCTTGGTGCCGGCACCATGAAACAGCAAAAACGCCACTCACCGAGTGGCGTTTTTGTTTCTGTAACTGTCTACCGGCCCAACTCCTTGTCTCTAATCATTAATCTTCCCCATGTCGTAGTCATATATAGCTTAGAGCCATAGCAGAACCTGGTATTAAAGGCCTGTTCAAACAAACATCATTCGGAGTGCTTGTTTGAACAGGCCTGACGGTGAAGATTGACTCTGGATGCAGAGGCTATCCGCCCCATTGAAAGTCCATTTTCAGGTTCATCGCCAGTTTAAAACCAGGTCAGATTGCCGGTACCCTAAACCTCTGCCCTTGAATTTCCAGCACCACATCTCTTGGACGGATCTCAACAACCTTTAATATTCCTTTGATACTATCGCCCTCCTGCAATTCGGCACCGTCTACATTCAACCAACGCTTGGAAGGCTCTGAAGCGTATACATGGGCACTGATATCAAATTCAGGCACTTGCAGTTGCAGTCCGGCAGGCAAGCCTCCATAGGGAGGCACCTCTTCCTCAGTTTTGGGAATGGGGTCCAATTCAGGAGGCGATACAGGTTTTTCCGCCGAGTGTCGGTGCTCAACATCGGCTAATGCAGCCTGAAACTGAGCCACCAATTCATCCTGGCGGCGACTCTCGGCACTGGATAGTCCCACATCCTCAGCCGCATCATTGACCTGGCGCTTGAGTGACTCGAGCACTTCAAGTCCGCGGCGGTTGGGATTGGCTCCCAGGATAATCGGCTCCTCATCCGCTGCCTGTATCGCTTGCCGCTGATTTGCAAAAGATGAACTGCCAGACTGAACTTGCTCAAACTGCAGCTCTTTGGCCGCTTCAGCCACACTGGCAGCCAGCGTATCATTATGATTAAGCTCAGTACTCGCTAAAGCCTGACTCTGATTGGCTTCGCCCCTTTGGTTTAGATTTGTGCTACTCACAGCTTGGGCATTTTGAGGCTGTGTGCTCTGCGGCTGTATAGTTTGCGATTGGGTTAGTCGAGATTGAACCACTTGAGCCTGAGGTATAGGTTGAGCCAGAGGCAAAGCAACTTTTCCGGCTAAACGCACCTCAGCAGCCCTCTCGGCCGCTTGGTTTGGTTGCTTGTCTCTTTGAGGATTATCTTGTTTCCTGGCTTGCTGCTGGGCACCCTGTGGCGAGGCTTGCGCCTCAACTGAAGATGTCTCGGGAGACTGAATCTTTTTGCTGTTATCCAACATGTGCCAACCCCAAGCCAGCCCCCCTCCTGCCAGTACAGCGACTACCAATACTGCCAGCGGCTTGAAATAGGCTCTGCCAGATGAAGGTTGACGATATTGCGCCCTGGGGGTCAACACAGGATCCAACTGCTCTCCCATTTCCTGCTGTTTGGCCCGGGTCACCGCATCAAGAAGAATAGACATCAGCTCTCTCCCCCCGCATACAATCTGGGCCCTTGATGGCTCAGATACAGGTTGAGCTGAACCAAAGTCTGGCTACCGGCAATACCGTCCGGCTTCAAACCATGACGACGTTGAAACTGTTGCAACGACTGCTCCAACTCGCTGTCAAAATAGCTCATTAATCTGGCTTGGCGCCCATCTACCTGCGCCAGAGTATTTTCCAGCCACTGCACTTGAGCCAAGCCGGCACTGGGGCCTATCGCCTTGAGCGGATCTTTGGGGGCATCCCAGATAATTTCAAAAGTGCCGCTGAAATGACGGTTGAACCAATCAACACTGACCCAAAGTTGCTGTTCATTGAGTTGTAGCAGTAACTGTTCACCATCTTTAGTAACCAAAGTGCCGTAGAAAGGCTGCTGTTGTTCATCTTCCAGATAGACCACAGCCGGATAATTGAGCCGTAGCAAGGAGTTGAGATTACCCTGCTGCTGATAACAGGCAAGCCCCTGCTGCTCAGCGGCCTGACAAGCGCTGATGCCTGAATATGGCACCTTGTCCCAAAGCGCAAACAGCGCCGCGAAGGCAGTATCTATATTGCGGCTCTGATCTATGGCCTGCGTCAGGATCCGTTGTGCCCGGTTGACAGTGGGCTTATCTGCGCCAGCTGGATTGACAGAAGGATGGTTTACAGCAGCTGGATTACCGGAAACCTGAGTCTGCTTGGCATCTGTCCCTGAATGAAGTTGGCGTCCGGACTGATCTTGGGCCACAGCCTTCTCCGGCTGCGCCAGGAAATAGTAACCACCGGCAAATGCCAAAAGCAGCATAGCGGCAGCAGAAGCCGGTAACCAATAATTACGCTGTTTGATTTTCTCTCCCAGCACCTCTTCGGCGGCAGAGGCCACCATCTTGGCATCAATAGGCGTTCGCGACTGACCATAACCCGCCATCAGTGCTCGCTCACACAAGAGGTTGATAAGCCTTGGAATACCACCACTGAATTTATGCAGCGCCCGAATCGCGCCGCGATTGAACAGGGGTTCGCTACGTCCGGCAACCTGCAACCTGTGCTGCACATAGAAACCCACTTCCTCTTCAGTGAGCGGCAACAGATGGTACCGGGCGGTTATACGTTGCGCCAGTTGCCGCAACTCCTGACGCTTGAGCAGTTGCTGCAACTCGGGCTGACCTATGAGGATCACCTGCAACAATTTACGGGTATCAGTTTCCAGATTGGTAAGCAGACGCAGTTGCTCAAGCACTTCGGCCCGCAGATGCTGGGCCTCATCAATGATCAATACAGTGTTACGTCCGGCCTGATGGTTAGCCAGCAGAAAACCACTGATATGATCGGTCAACTGCTTAAGGGTAGGTGCCTCACCATAAGGAATTTTCAACTCATCACAAAGTGTGGCCAGCAGCTCAAGCTCGGTTAGAGATGGATTGAGGATAAAGGCAGTATCCGTGTTATCCGGTAGTTGCCGCAACAAACAACGGGAAACCGTGGTTTTCCCTGTGCCCACTTCGCCCGTCAGCAGCACAAAGCCCCCCGTCTCTCCCAGGCCATAGGTCAAATGCGCCAAGGCTTCCCTATGCCTGTCACTGAGAAACAGGTAACTGGGATTGGGTGCAATTGAAAACGGGTTATCGTTCAGTCCATAAAAGGCCTTGTACATAGGCACTACCATCCTTCTTTGTTAGAGACTGCTCAGTTTAAGGCAAGGTCATAAATTGTAAAACCCCGGCCGCCATTTATGTGATGCACGGGAAAGTCCCCAGCGGCCCGCTCTCATGGTATCCTGAGGCCATTACCAAAGCAGTCGATTATAAGGAATTCACAAGCGTGCAGATTTATCTGGTTGGCGGAGCGGTACGCGATAAGCTATTGGGTTTGCCTGTCAAAGACAGGGATCATCTGGTCGTCGGAGCGACTCCGGAGCAGATGGTCTCACTGGGATACCGGCAGGTGGGCAAGGACTTCCCTGTGTTTCTGCACCCCAAAACCCAAGAGGAATATGCCCTGGCAAGAACCGAGCGCAAGACAGGCTTGGGATACGGCGGTTTTTCCTGTTATGCGGCGCCCGACGTCACTCTGGAAGAAGATCTATTGCGGCGGGACTTGACTATTAATGCCATAGCCCAAAGTGAGGATGGCGAACTGCACGACCCCTACAACGGCCGAAAGGATATCGAAACCAGGGTGCTAAGGCATGTCTCCCCCGCTTTCGTTGAAGACCCGCTACGGGTACTCAGAGTGGCCAGATTTGCCGCCCGCTTTGCGCCTCAAGGTTTCAGTATCGCCCCAGAAACCCTGGCTCTGATGCAGGAAATTGCCGCCGGCCCCGAGCTTGGCGCACTAACGCCGGAGCGGGTATGGCAGGAACTGGATAAGGTGCTCGGCTGCGAGCAGCCCCAGGTGTTCTTTGAAGTTCTACGTCAGGCCAAGGCTTTACAAGCACTGATGCCGGAAATCGACGCCCTGTTCGGCGTACCGCAACCGGCCAAATGGCATCCTGAAATCGATAGCGGCATTCACACACTTATGGTTTTGGAGCAAGCCGCTAGACTGACCCAGGACAAAGCGGTGCGTTTTGCCGCGCTGGTACACGATCTCGGTAAGGCTTTGACCCCGGCCGACATGCTGCCCAAACATCACGGTCACGGCCAGAAAGGTCTGGCACCTATCCGCAATCTGTGTGAGCGGCTCAGAGTGCCTTCTAAGTATCGAGATCTGGCATTGCTGGTCAGCGATCAGCATCAAAATATTCATAATTTGATGGAGCTCAGACCGGAAACCATAGTGAAAATCTTCGATAAAGCCGATTTCTGGCGCAAGCCAGAGCGCCTGGAGCAACTGGCGCTGGCCTGTGAGGCCGATGCCAAAGGCCGCACCGGGCTTGAACAAGCCCCCTACCCTCAGGCGCAGGCGTTGAGGCAGTTTTTTGCGGTGGCAGCGGCGATAGATGTCAAACCCATAGTAGCAGCAGGGCACAAGGGCCCGGCCATCAGGGTAGAACTTGCTCAGCAGCGGATTGCTGCAGTACGTCAAGAAAAGCAACTGTTACTGAATTCCGCCGCTTCCTGAGAGAAAGGCAAGATATTGACAGTGATAATTTCAGTTATGTTAAAAAAATAGCGAAAAAAACTGGCTATTTTCCCAAAGACTTGGCAATTCAATGAGTATTCGATAAGGTAAAGTGGCCTGTGCGTGAATATTCGTAGCAAAATAAATTGACTATGACATAATTAGGCGGTGTCGGCTGTTTTGCAGTCGAGCCATTAAAAATCCAACCTATCTAAAGGGATTTCTTCATGAACAAAAAAGTACTGATGATTGCTGGCGTAGCAATGACTGCTCTGCTGGGTGGCTGTGCCAACACCACTGCTCTGGAAGAAAGCGTTGCTAACCTGGGCAACAAAGTTGATCAATTATCAGCCGAAGTTAGCTCTCTGAAAGCAGAGCAAGGCAAACTGTCTGCTGACGTTAAAGATGCCAAAGCTGCTGCTATGGACGCTCAGTCTGAAGCTAAGCGTGCTAACGACCGCTTGGACAACGTTGCTTCTCGTTACAAGAAGTAATTCAGTCCCGGATCGGCAACACCAAGGTGTTGCCGATTTGCTTTTCGCTGAAGCCTACAATGGCTTCCATTCAGTCCTGTTCAAGATTCCAGCTAACCTTCACTTTTCAGCCTAAATCCAAGGCTCAAACTCAGTTTCGTTTAATCACCAACAAACGGTAATCCAGCTCCAATCCCTTGATGGCCCGTCCGGCAATCGAGCGCTTCTGCTTTTCACCGGCACGCCAAGCATAAGGGGTGGTTTCCAGAAGCGTCAACGCCTGTTCGCCACTGACATCCAGCGAAAAACTCAAGCTCTCGGTTTCCAGCACTGTCAACTCTGCAGGCAGGCTGATACTGAACTCGCGCAGCTTAAGGTCAGCATTCAATTGTTCACGCAACTGCCATAAGTGCCTGGGCCCGGGTGCCAACATCATAAGATGTGCCCCCGGCTTCATCACCCTGGGGATCTCCTTGCCCTTGAGCTGACCATCGAGCAGAGTCACCAGTGAAAACTGCGCATCTGCGAAGGGCAAACGCTTGGCAACACTGAGAAAAACCTGCGCCTCAGGCAATGCCTTGGCTGCAGCGAAGGCAGCATTTTGCGCATCACAGATTAACAGGCGTTGCAGCTCTTCCGGCAGTTGCAGCATCTGCTGCAAAGCGCCGTCTCCGGCGTTGGGGTCAAGTACAGCTTCACAGTTTTCAGCAAGTCTGGTCAGCTTGAGATTGAGCGCCTGATGCAAAGGCGCCATCAACTCAGACTGCAACAAAAAACGCCGGGCCCGCAACGCCTGGCGCGACAAGGCATGTACCGCCGCGCTCTTGGGCTTGGCCAGCAGCCAATAGCCGTCTTCCTGGCGATCGAAGTGATGTTTGTTGGCGCAGTAAAAACCTCTGGATGCCAGATGTTGCCTGAGTTCACTCTGGCAAACAGGGCACTGAAATTGCACTGAATTCATCTTAAGGCCTCACAGAAAAATAAAGCCGCACAGAAGTGCGCCGAGCGCCAAACGATAGATCACGAAAGGCAGCATGCCCATCTTGCTGATGATCTTCAAAAACAGGTGAATACAGGTGAAGGCCGCGACAAAAGAAAGCACCACACCCAAAATCAAGGCTTGCCAGTCAATCACATGCCCGCCTTCGAGCAGATCTTTGCCCATCAGCAGCGCCGCGCCCAGGATCACTGGAATCGACATCAAAAAAGAAAAACGCGCCGCCGCCTCGCGATTAAGCCCCAGCATCAGGGCCGCAGTCATGGTGATCCCCGAGCGACTGGTGCCGGGAATAAGCGCCAATGCCTGGGCAAAACCTATCATCAATGCCTTGCGCCAACCGGTTTGATACTCAGTAAGTTCAAGCCGAGCCATCTTATCTGACCACCAGAGCAGCAAACCGAATACCACAGTAGTAATGGCGATAACACCCGGCCCCCGCAGATAAGTTTCAACCAAATCTTTGGCCATAAAACCAAAGATGACTGCAGGTATGGTAGCCAGAATAATCCACCAGGCGAGTTTACTCTCGGCGCTGTGATTGCCCTTGAATATGCTGCCAAACCAGGCATTCAGCATAGCTATGATTTCAGCACGGAAGTAGAGTACCACAGCGAGTAGTGAGCCTATGTGCACTGCCACATCGAAGGCCAGCCCCTGATCTTCCCAGCCGAGTAACTGAGAGGGTAAAATAAGGTGCGCCGAGCTGGAAATAGGCAAAAATTCAGTCAGGCCCTGGATCAGGGCAAGGATAATGACCTGTAATGTGTCCATAATTGTCCTTAAAAAATCAGGCCGACAGGCCCCAATCGAAAGCGATAGGCCAGAGCTTCTGACTGGCCTTATCATATTCCTGCCACAACTGCTGGTAGCTGAGTTGTGCCAGAGGATGCTTGGTTTGCGGTGCCAGTTCAGCCAGTGGCCAAAGCACAAAAGCGTTGGTCAGGATCTCGGCTCTGGGTAAAACAATAGGCAGCTGACAGACCTTGTCATCGTAGAGCAGTAGATCCAAGTCAAGAGTCCGCGGAGCAAACTTTTTGGCACCCGGGAGCCGACCGTGGCGCAGCTCTATCTGCTTGAAACAGGCCACCACTTCGGCAATACCGAGTGACGTATGAGCGCCCACCACCATATTGAGAAAGTTGCTGCCCTTGAATCCCACTGATTCACTCTCGTAAACCGATGACAACAGCAGCTCGCCAAAAGCAGCGTGCAGCTCGTGGATAGCTGCACGCAGATAACGTTCCGGGTCGATATTGCTGCCCAGACTGATGTAGATATGTGCCATATTGCCGTTAGATACCACGCTCGATTTCAACACCGACCGCTTTGGCCGAAGGAATGGCGCCGGGCTTCATCACCCGCACCTTGACCCAAGGCACTGCAAATTCACTCATCAGGCAATGGGCTATCATTTCGGCGACGGTTTCAATCAGCTCAATAGGCTTTGCGGTAATCAAGTCGGTAAGACGCTTGCTGACGGTTTCATAGCAGAGCGCCTGGCTGTAATCATCGCTGTCTGCAGCGGCTCTGTTATCCCAAGCCATATCCAGATCAATAAGCAGTGTCTGATGTATCTGTTTTTCCCACTCGTAGATCCCAATAACCGTCTCTATCTGTAATTCCCGTATCAGCACTCTGTCCATAAAATCCCCCCTTAGCAACTGCCGGGCCTGAGGTCAGATAAGCTAACGTCAATAAAACCGCTATAATCCGACGCGTTCCGGAGATATTCACGGCAGCCCCTTTCTACCTGGCCCAATCTTAAGTAGGATAAGGCATTGAAGGACAAGATGAACCCGAAATTTCCAACCACCATTAAGTGGTCAAGATTTTCACCTTGGGTTATCCGGGCAAGGGCTGCATTTTTCAATGTGCGCGATAATACCTTAAGACGAGTAAGGAAACCAATTTGAGTACCATGGTACTGACCCCAATGATGATTGTGGCCGCTTACCTGCTCGGCTCTATCTCCAGCGCCGTGCTGGTGTGCCGCCTCAAGGGTCTGCCGGATCCCAGAGGCAAAGGCTCCGGCAACCCAGGCGCGACTAATGTGCTGCGTATCGGTGGCACCTGGGCCGCCGCCATGGTGTTTTTCTTTGATATGCTCAAAGGGGCTCTGCCCGCTTATACCGCTTATCTGATGGGGATAGATGCCGTCTGGCTTGGGGTGATAGCCATTGCCGCCTGCCTTGGACACATATACCCGATTTTCTTCGGTTTCAAGGGCGGCAAAGGCGTAGCCACAGCGCTCGGTGCCATGGCGCCTATAGGTGAAGGCTTGGCGCTGTGTTTGATGGGTACCTGGTTAGTGGTGGTTTTACTGACCCGTTATTCCTCACTGGCGGCCCTGGTTACCGCCCTGCTGGCACCTTTATATACCTGGTGGCTGGATGACAGATTTACCCTGCCGGTGGCCATGCTATCGACACTGATCATTATCCGCCACAAGGATAATATTCGCCGCCTGCTCAAGGGGGAAGAATCCAAAATGTCGCGCTCCAGGCGCACTAAATAGAAGCAATTGCACGGTTGTAACGACTGTCACAAAAACAGCAAAGGCGCCATTGGCGCCTTTTACTTTTCAGGTTACAGAGGATGAGTTAGCTAGGCTCCTTCAGGAAATCGCCTCCAGGGTATCCAGCGGCCAACGCGGCTGCCCTTTCACCGCCAACGTCTCACGCTCGCCGGCCTTGAGGCGCTGCAAGCCTGCGTAGGCTATCATGGCGCCGTTATCTGTGCAGAACTCGCCTCTGGGATAGAAAACCTTGCCGCCACGACTTTGCATCAACTCGGCCAGTGAGCTTCTCAGACGGGTATTGGCACTGACACCACCGGCAATAACCAAGCGCTTAAAGCCGGTTTGCTCCAATGCGCGGCGGCACTTGATAACCATGGTATCGACCACGGCTTCTTCGAATGCCCTGGCGATATTGGCACGGGTCTGCTCATCATCCGGTTCGGCGGCTATGGTATTGGCGGCGTAGGTTTTCAGTCCCGAGAAACTAAAATCCAAACCCGGTCTGTCGGTCATAGGGCGGGGAAACTTATAACCGGACTTTTCCCCTTTGGCGGCGAGTTTAGCCAATCTTGGGCCTCCAGGATAATCCAGCCCCATCAGTTTAGCTGTCTTGTCGAAGGCTTCACCGGCCGCATCATCTATGGATTCACCCAAGACTTCATAGCTGCCTATGCCTTCTACTTTCACCAGCATGGAGTGACCACCGGAAACCAAGAGCGCCACAAAGGGAAACTCAGGTGCATCCTCTTCCAACATGGGCGCCAGCAGATGCCCTTCCATATGGTGGACACCAACAGCGGGTTTATTCCAGGCAAATGCCAGGGAGCGACCAACGCAAGCCCCCACCAAAAGCGCACCTATAAGGCCCGGCCCCTTGGTGTAGGCGATACCGTCGAGATCTTCGATACGGGTATCGGCCTTGGCCAGTGCTTCACGGATCAGTGGCACTATTTTACGCACATGATCCCTTGATGCCAGCTCAGGCACCACACCACCGTAGTCGGCATGCAACTTGACCTGACTGTAAAGTGCATGGGATAACAGCCCCTGCTCTTCGTCGTAAACCGCTATTCCTGTTTCATCACAGGATGTCTCAATACCTAAAACCCGCATCTATGAAATCTTTCCACCTGAAAAGGGGCGCCAATTCTACCCCTAACCAGGAGATTTCTCCAGTTGTAGGCTAAAGTGAATTTACTTTAGGGACTTTACATTCAGTGCCTGTCGGTTTAAAATTCCGCACCATTTTAAATCCACTTGGGTCAAGTGATTGACTCAATACAAACTTACACCTAAGGGGTGATGGCGTATGCCAATTATTAAAGTACGTGAAAACGAACCATTCGACGTAGCTCTGCGTCGTTTCAAGCGCTCTTGTGAAAAAGCCGGTATCCTGGCCGACGTGCGTGCTCGTGAATTCTACGAGAAGCCAACTACTGCTCGTAAGCGTGCAAAAGCTGCTGCAGTTAAGCGTCTGGCCAAGAAGCTTTCTCGCGAAAACGCACGTCGCGTACGTTTATACTAATTCCTTATGAGCCTGATAGATAAGCTGAAAGACCAGATGAAACAAGCCTTGGTGGCCAAAGAGAAGGTCCGCCTGGGTACGATTCGTATGGCATTAGCTGCCATCAAACAGATTGAAGTGGATACCCGCGAAACTCTGAATGATGAGCAGATAATAGCTGTCTTGACCAAAATGGTGAAACAACGCCGTGATGCCATTGCCCAATATGAGGCAGCGGGTCGTCCGGAGTTGGCAGAAGTCGAAGCAGCAGAGATTCAAGTTATTGAAACTTTCCTGCCACAGCCTCTGAGCGAAAGCGAAATCGCTGCGCTGATTGATGCGGCTATCCAAGATAGCGGCGCCAACACTATGGCGGATATGGGCAAAGTAATGGGAGCGTTGAAATCCAAAGTTCAGGGTCGTGCAGACATGGGTGCAATTAGTGCCCAGATCCGTGCCAAACTGCAATAAGCGGGTTTCCACGTATGAACAAGCCGTGCATCTGCGCGGCTTGTTTGTTTACATCGGTCAAGGGTGCATGACTCAGTCTGATGGCTATACCTCGTGATTTTATCAATGAGCTGATTGCTCGCACAGACATAGTTGATCTAATCGATCACAAAGTACCCCTTAAAAAAGCGGGTAAGAATTATTCTGCCTGTTGCCCTTTCCACAGCGAAAAATCACCCTCTTTCACCGTTAGCAGAGATAAACAGTTTTACCATTGCTTCGGCTGTGGTGCCCATGGCAATGCCATCGACTTCATCATGGAGTATGACCGTCTCGAGTTTCTCGATGCCATTGAGGAGCTGGCAAGCCAACTGGGGCTGGAAGTACCGCGGGAGAATAACCCCAATCGTCGTCGTGACGAAGTGCTCAGCCGCGATCTCTATCAGTTGATGGAAGAGGCTAACAGGTATTACCAAAGCCAGCTCAGACAACACCAGGACAAACAGAAGGTGTTGGACTATCTGGCCTTTCGTGGATTATCAGACCAGGTGGTCGAGCGCTTCGGCATAGGCTTTGCCCCCGACGGCTGGGATGGCTTGCTGAGTCGCTACCGCTCACAACAGGAGTCGCAGGACAAACTGTTGACTGCGGGGATGATTATCAGCAACGACAACGGTAAGCGTTATGACCGCTTCCGTGACAGACTGATGTTCCCGATCCGCGATAGACGCGGCCGGGTGATTGCCTTTGGTGGCCGGGTATTGGGAGATGGTACCCCCAAGTACTTGAATTCTCCGGAAACGCCCATATTTCATAAGGGTAACGAGCTTTACGGTCTTTATGAACTGAAGCAGGCTCACAGAGAACCCCGACAAGTGCTGATTGTCGAAGGTTATATGGACGTGGTGGCGCTGGCTCAATTTGGGGTCGATTATGCAGTAGCCTCCCTGGGGACTTCGACCACAGCCGAACAATTTCAGTTGTTGCTGCGCAGCGCCAAAGAAGTGGTTTGCTGTTATGACGGTGACAACGCCGGAAAAGAAGCAGCCTGGCGCGCACTGGAAACCGCCCTGCCACTGCTTAAGCCCGGCGATACAGTGCGCTTTATGTTTTTGCCCCAGGGGGAAGATCCCGACTCCATGGTGCGTAAGACAGGCAAAGAAGCCTTCGAGGCATTGATAGATGAAGCGCAAACACTGACAGGGTTTCTGTTCGATACCCTGACCACTAAATACGGGACAGACAAGGGCAACTTGGCGAAACAGGCCATAGCTCTGATTGAAAAGATTCAAGATACTGTGCTGCAAAATCTATTGCTCGAAGACCTGTCACACAGGCTCGGCATGAACAGCGCAGATGATCTGAAGAAGAAGCTGGGATTCAAGAGCCCCCAAGGGGTGGCTTCTGCCCGGCATAAAGCGCTTAAGGGCCGGGGTACCCCGCTGCGACTCGCCGTCGCCTTGCTGGTACAACACCCACAGTTGGGGCTGAATTTGATCCCCCAACCGGCTCTTAAGCATTTGCAGATGGCCGGCATAGACTTGCTGGTCGAATTACTGGATTTGACTCGCGCCCAGAAGATGAACAGCGCACAACTACTTGAGCAATTCAGGGATACGGACGAATTTTCCGCCCTGAGAAAACTAGCCCAATGGGAGCATCAAGTGGCGGATGAAAACCTGGAGCAAGAGTTCAAAAAATCCCTGGTATGGCTGAACAATCAATACATTGAGCAACGTTACCAGGAATTAAGTCTGAAACAGACCCATACTAAAGAAGAGAAAATACAGCTTAAGAAGCTAATCGCAGCGATGAAAAGCTGCCAATAAGCTCTCTCAATTTATGGGTCCGGTCGCCGGACTAGCACAGGGATGCGCACATGGCTATAATTGACGATTTGTGCGGCAAGAGCCCAAGGCCGCTGCCCATCGTTGTAACAGTTACCCAACTTGGATGATATCTATGGATCAAACTCCGCAGTCGCAACTTAAACTGTTGCTCGCCAAAGGCAAAGAGCAAGGTTACCTAACCTATGCAGAAGTGAATGACCACTTGCCTGCAGATATGGTCGATTCTGACCAGATCGAAGATATTATCCAGATGATAAATGACATGGGTATCCGAGTGTTTGAAGAAGCACCGGATGTCGATGACATTATGATGTCGGAAGACAGCACGGATGAAGATGCCGCCGAAGAAGCCGCAGCAGCTCTGGCCTCAGTCGAGAGCGAGCTGGGCCGCACCACAGACCCAGTGCGTATGTATATGCGTGAAATGGGCACAGTGGAACTGCTGACCCGCGAAGGCGAAATTCAGATCGCCAAGCGTATCGAAGAAGGCATCAACACGGTACAGAGCTCAGTCGCCGAGTACCCACAGGCAATCGCCATGATCCTCGAACAGTTTGATCAGTTCGAGGCCGAAGAGATCCGCCTGTCCGACATTATCTCTGGATTTGTCAATCCCGATGAAGACAATGTAGGCCCAAGCGCCACCCATATTGGCTCAGAGTTATCCGATGAAGACCTGGATGATGAAGATGATATGGACGACGATGACGAAGATGACGACAGCGATTCCGAAGATGAAGGCTCAAAAGGCCCGGATCCGGAAGAAGCCCGTGAGCGTTTCGGCCAACTACGTGCCGTCTATGAAAACTCACTGAAGCTCATCGAACTCAAGGGACGCGATCACCCCGAGTCAGTCGCGGCTCTGTTCCACATCGGCGAAATTTTTAAAGAATTCCGTCTGGTGCCCAAGCAGTTTGACCGTCTGGTCAAGAGCATGCGCAGCATGATGGACAAAGTGCGGGTTCAGGAACGCCTGATCCTCAAGCTTTGTGTTGAACAGGCCAAAATGCCGAAGAAGAACTTTGTTAAGCTCTTCACCGGCAACGAAACCGACATCAGCTGGTTCAACGCTGAGATGAACTCCGGCAAGCCATACGCCGAAGGCCTGAAAATGGTCGAGGAAGACGTGCTGCGTTGCCGCGCCAAGCTGGAAGCCATCGAAGCCGAAACGGGTCTGTCTATCGCCTCAATCAAAGACATCAACCGCCGCATGAGCATAGGTGAAGCCAAGGCTCGCCGTGCCAAGAAGGAAATGGTTGAAGCCAACTTACGTCTGGTTATTTCTATCGCCAAGAAATACACCAACCGTGGCCTGCAGTTCCTGGATCTGATCCAGGAAGGCAACATAGGTCTGATGAAGGCAGTAGACAAGTTTGAATACCGTCGTGGCTATAAGTTTTCTACCTATGCTACCTGGTGGATCCGTCAGGCCATTACCCGCTCCATCGCGGACCAGGCCCGTACCATACGTATCCCGGTACACATGATAGAGACTATCAACAAGCTCAACCGTATCTCGCGGCAGATGCTGCAGGAAATGGGACGCGAGCCTTCTCCGGAAGAACTTGCCGAGCGGATGATGATGCCGGAAGACAAGATCCGCAAAGTGCTGAAAATCGCCAAAGAGCCTATCTCCATGGAGACCCCTATCGGGGACGACGAAGATTCGCATCTGGGGGATTTCATCGAGGATACAACCCTCGAGCTGCCACTGGACAGCGCCACCAGCGAAAGCCTCAAGAGCGCCACTCATGAGGTGCTGGCTGGCCTGACAGCCCGTGAAGCCAAGGTTCTCAGAATGCGTTTTGGTATCGACATGAACACTGACCACACCCTGGAAGAAGTGGGCAAGCAATTCGACGTTACCCGTGAACGTATTCGTCAGATTGAGGCCAAGGCACTGCGTAAGCTGCGTCACCCGAGCCGCTCGGAAATCCTCAAGTCCTTCCTGGACGAGTAAACAAGCTTTTGTACAAAAACCCCGCATCGCGGGGTTTTTTATTGCCTTTAAGACTCAAGTCTGATTAACAGATAACCACTTGAAAGCAATAGCATCAATAATGCGCAAAACACGGGTGACAAGCGCAATTAAACTTCGTATACTCTCTCCCGCTTCTGGTGATGACGATTGCCTTAAGCCGGCCCCTTAGCTCAGTTGGTTAGAGCACACGACTCATAATCGTTAGGTCCCCAGTTCGAGTCTGGGAGGGGCCACCATATTTTTCGAAGGCTTAGCTAACTCAATTTAGCTAAGCCTTTGTTGTTTCTGGGTATGTTTATTTTCTATCACTCAGTTGTGCGAACAAGCCCCATGTGTGCTCTGCATTGGCTTACGGGCCTGGATACAAGACGTGGTTCGCAGCAAATAGCCCTAGTCCTTTGCAAGAAGCACAACACAGCAGGCATTTAGAACGAAGATAAATAATCTGGAGGAAGAAGTCAGCGGAATTTCAACTCAGTATGTTGCTCACCAAGGTTTCTCTGTACTGCTGGAATCTGCCCCTGCCACAAATGTCGCTTCACTTAGAGGGACGACTGGATGCTCACATCGAGCTATGACAGGCTGACACAGAATATTGCCCCCTCCACTGCACTTACTGAATACAACAAAGTCATTATTATTAAACCAAATACCAAGCACCCATCGTTTTCAACAATTTCTTACTCGAGTATCACTTTTAATCAACCACAACAACTTCGCCAGTGATTAACTCTTTATTCACTCAGCTACCCTATGTCTCATAAATTTCCGCCTCCATTGTTAAGCTAAGCAAATTACCACCTTTCGCTTCAATATAACCACCATCAAGGTAATAGCAGAACAATTCTGAGTCACGCATTAGATCGATAAAAACTGGATTGCCATTATCAGTTCCGATCGTAATGCAAGATCTGCATTGTTCAATGGTTAAAGGAGAACTACCGGAAACTTCCAATTGAGTTTTGATGAAGGCATAAAGCTGATTAAAGGTGTTGACAGTGTTTTTATCTATCGTGATTTCATCAATAAGCTCACTCTCCGGGAACAAATAGAACTCACTCCCTCTGTAACAGACAGCTTCAGCCGTATCAATACTATTGAGCCATTCCGCATAATAACTTGGCAATATCACAATTACTCCCCTTCAAAAAACAACATCTAAGCAATGCAAACAATTTTAACGAACAAAATAATGACGCATTGCGATTCAAACTTAATGCCATAGCCAGTTCTTAAACATTTAATCTACTCTCCGGCGAAACTTGATCACTTATCAATTCAACAAGAGATTTAGCAACAAATTTGGCCTCGTCCCAGCCTAAATCACCACAATTAGCGATGTAATAGCCAGAAATTTCTCGCTGTTCAATTTTTGCTACGCAAATATTACCATTTCCATCCATACAAATAGGTATTGAGTTAGGCATATATTTCTTTAACTCGTATATATCCTCACCGAGTATTTCTATGATTGAGAAAAATTGCAGCTCTTTAAAACCAAAAAAGATGTCCGCCCCATTACTGTTCTGCCACCAATCATAAAACTCACTTGGTAAGCTCACACCAAAAGCCCCTTCAAGCTCTCTAATCGATTCTCTACTTACTCCCGGTGGTTTGTTTACGTATTCCATATCGTCCTTTATGCGTCACGCCGACAACAGCTAATCGTAGCGAGGTTAAGCCCAGAATGGGCAATACTAATTAGCATATTATTGTGTTTTTTTTACATATTTCATCAATTTCTTCTAGAACCAAGCTTAGAGAAGAGTTTTGTTCATTTTGCTTGAGTCTTTCTGCCAATGCTTTCTGAAGCGTTAGCAGCTCCTCTTTTCTGCAACGCAAATGCCAGATATCAGCCTTTGATGGTGCTCCCATTATTTTTGATTCTAGTAAGTTTGAAAGCTTAAAATTCCGGTGCAGGATCAGTGCGCCTATTTGTGAAATACTGAAATCTACCATTTGGTCTCTTTAACAAAAATCAAGCTATCCATTATAGAATGACAAATTAATCTTCTTTCTGTCTGCATCCAAGCAGCGCTATATGGTTTAAGCTCTTTGAAATCGAAAGAGAGCCTTGAGTTGTAGAGCTTTGATGAAATCGAACTTATTTCAGTCGTGCTAACCTCTACCTAGGATTCATTGTCCACGTCTTTAAGCTTGGGTTTACTTGTTTTTTCCTTGCTTTTCATCCCGTTTTTTTGAGCTATAAAATACCTCAATGGACTAACCCTCAATTCTGTGATGATCAAAGAGGTAAACCCGAAAGCACTGACTGCAATCAGAAAAACATTCACAAAACTGATGGAAACTAAGGCTCCGTAAAGAGAAATAGAAAATAGAAACGTGTAGATGATACCGAGAGGTAAATCTCTAGTACCAACATCATATTGGCCTTTTGCCCAATCATAGGTAACCGATACCGGGTTGGTTAAGCCTCCTAAACGAATAATTATCGTATTACCTTGAATCTTGATATTGTACCCTTTGCTTTCTAGTTCATTGGCCAGTTCATTCATCAAGAAACTCCTTTTCCCAATTAAGGCATCAAAAAAATCTAGCAACCCACTAAAAGTTTATTTTTCGCTCAAACATTGTTTGGTACTTGAGCATTCTTTGGTCAAAATCTAGTGTTCAACTATTGTTAGATATCCATTTTTCCTTTGAGCTCGGCGAAGACGTGTTAACACCGGGCAGAAGTTGGGCGCTTTAAACGCCGCAAACTCTCCTTTTTCGTATGCGATACCAGTTAACTCTGCTAGTTCAAACAAGACTGCTTCGCTATCAGCAACAAGCTCAGAATACCTCATGACCCAATTCAAACCTACTAACAGCTGTAGGGTAAGCATACGCGGTTTCCAAAGCTATTATCCACTAGGAATACGTATATCATTATGACTTTATTGATGTTTTCAATTTCACCAGCAGATTAACGCGAAAACCGTCGATAACAGGCGCGCTTTTGCGGAGCATTTTGCTGCAAGCATAGCTACCGCACGGATACGAAACTGACTTCGTCCCTGAAGATACCCCAAAACCGCCGAGAGCAGCCCTGGAACTGTGTCAAGACAATATTCCCTATATGGCCTACTACACCAGGAGTTATAATCGCTTGCCATTAAGAGAAAAAGCCTAAAATAAGCGGTTGAATTGTATCTACAATAACCAGATTGGGTGAGCGAAACAATCGCCAATCGGAAGAAATTAAGTAAAAGCGAAAAAAGGGAAAAGCACAACAAACAGGTCTGTCTGCCGACCCAGAGCACATAAGGGACTTGGTCGCACCTTCCTTAGCCTAGGACACCTAAATGATTGGCTATTTGGGATAGTTAGTTGCTCTCTTTTGCGATTCAACTCATGCTTGTTTAGCTTTAGCAATCAGGAATGTGAAGCGGATTACAGCAGTTTGCAGCAAAACACTCTAGGGTAAGTTAACCCTAACAACGAGAGGCAAGCTCTCGGCTTTAAACAGGAATCTCAGATGTCTGATACAGATAAGGCGTTTTTTCAGCGTGCCAGTGAACTCATCGAGTTGGCTAACAAACAGAACCAGAATACTGAAGTCCAGACCGGTGAAGTCAGTGCCTCTTTCATGTATGCCCTGGCTCGTTACAATGCCTGGTTCGGCTCTACCGGTTTTGCCACCAAGGAGCAGATGCAGTCGAAGAAGCAAGAGATGATGGATTACTATATGGAGCGCTACAAGGAGATGCTCGAAGGCTCGATGGACGACTATATCGAGAATTTCGACCACTACCGCGCAACGCAGAAGTAAAGCCGCCATAGTCTTTCAAAATGCCCGGCCAGATGCCGGGCGTTTTATTTTGGAAAAATGGGTTAACTCATGTTTAAAGCCCTTCCCTGGCCTATCGATTTTACCAGCCTCGGATTAGCCCCTAACTCAGATAATCAGTAGCCGCTGATATCTGGGCTCATGTCTAAGCTATTTTCCAGACAATTGCTTGAGTTAATACTTAAGCTTTTATGCCGCTTTGTGGTCTTGCTCCTAAACTGAGTCTTAAAAGAGTGACCCGCTGTCTCGACCCTGAAAGGCTTGAGGCTTATGCTATGACACCTGTTTTGATAGTTAGACAGGTTTTGGCGCAACAGATATCCGGATTAAAACGCGATATGAAACTCTGCTCACGCTACAACCTAAGGAGACACTTGTGACACCCGCAATCGATCTCGCCACCAAGGCGGGGATCTCTTTTACCGTTCACGAATATCACCATGACAAGAATGCCCCTTCCTACGGCGAAGAGGCCGCCAGTGCGCTTGGACTGGATCCCAACAGGGTATTCAAGACTCTACTGGTCAGCAGCGATGAAAAGTCACCGCCACTGGCGGTGGCCCTGGTGCCGGTGAATCATCAACTTAGCTTGAAATGCGTTGCCAAGGCGATTAAAGCCAAGAAGTTGGTGATGGCCAATCCGCAATTGGCGCAGCGTTCATCCGGCTATCTGGTGGGTGGCATCAGCCCTCTGGGGCAGAAAAAGCAGTTACCCACAGTGATAGACGCCAGCGCCCGGGAGTTTGACAGCATCTATGTCAGCGCCGGTCGCCGTGGGCTGGAGATCTGTCTTGCCGCAGAGGACTTGGCCAAGCTCTGCCGCGGCAGTTTTGCGGCGATCAAGAGCTGAATCGTAAGCGGCCAAAGCAAAAGCCCCGCAACTGCGGGGCTTTGTTATATGTGGCTCTGAATACCTTTTACAAGAAGTAAACACTAACTTCTGGCGGTGTAATCACCAACACCCAACCACTTGTAGGTGGTCAGTGCTTCCAGCCCCATGGGGCCTCTGGCATGCAGTTTCTGAGTACTGACAGCCACCTCGGCGCCCAGGCCAAACTGGCCGCCATCGGTGAAACGGGTGCTGGCATTGAGATAAACCGCCGCCGAATTCACCTGGTTCATAAACTCGGTAGCGGCGATGATATCATCCGTGAGGATAGCCTCAGAGTGACCGCTGGAATAGCGGCGAATATGGCCTATGGCCTGCTGGATATCATCGACCACCCGGATCCCCAGATTGAGGGATAACCACTCGGTAGCAAAGCTATCCTCACTGGCGGCGGCCACTTGCTCAGCCCCAAGAATCGCTACAGTCTCAGGGCAGCCTACCAGCTTAACTCCGACATCGACTAAGGCCTTGGCCACCTTGGGCAATGCCTCCTTGGCTATCTGCTTGTGCACCAACAGAGTATCCAGGGCGTTACATACGGTTGGCCGCTGCACCTTGGCATTGAGGATGACAGGAATGCCCTTCTCCAGATCGGCCGCCTTATCCAGATAGAGATGGCAGATGCCGATACCGCCGAGAATAACCGGGATAGTTGCCTGCTCGGCGCAGAGCCGCTGCAGCTTGTCGCCGCCGCGGGGCACTATCATATCCACATATTGATCCAGCTTGAGCAGGCCGGTAACCAGGGTACGATCCGGGTTATCTATAAGCTGCACCGCATCTTCCGGCAAGCCACTGGCTTTAACGCCCTGGCGAATCGCCTTGGCCAGCGCCAGGTTGGATTTCAGGGTTTCCTTGCCGCCACGGAGGATCACCGCATTACCGGTTTTAAGGGCCAGCACGGCGATATCCACAGTCACATTGGGCCTGGCCTCATAGATAACGCCTATCACCCCCAGTGGCACGGCGCGGCGACACAGGCGCAAGCCGTTATCCAACACCCGGCTGTCATACTCGCGGCCAATGGGGTCGGCAAGGGCAATCACATTGTCGATATCGGCTATCACTCCGGCCAAGCGCGACTTATCCAGCAGCAGTCTGTCTATCATGGCCGCGTTGAGACCGGCCTCTTTGGCCGCGGCGACATCCTGCTCATTGGCCGCGAGAATAGCCGCTTCATCGGCCTTGAGAGCGGCAACGATATTGTGCAGCAATTGCTGCTTGGCGGTGCCGGAAAGATTGGCCAGGGCAAAGCTGGCTTCCTTGGCCTTTTGCCCCAGTTGTTGCAGATATTCAGCTGTCATAAAACCACCATGTCGTTGCGGTGCACTATTGCATCACCATAGTCATAGCCGAGCAAGGATTCAATGTTATCTGAATGCTGGCCCGCGATACGTTTGAGGGCCACGGCGCTGTAGCGACAGATCCCCCGCGCCAGTTTACGGCCCTTGGGATCCAATAGTTGCACCGTGGCGCCACGTTCAAACTCGCCCTCGACAGCAATAATCCCCTTGGACAGCAGACTGCGGCCCTTTTCGGTTACCGCCCGCACCGCGCCTTCATCCAAAGTCAGTTTCCCCTTGGCCTTGGGTCCGGCAAGGATCCACTGTTTGCGGCTCTCCAGCGGGGTTTCGATGGCGCAGAAGTGAGTCCCCACTGACTCGCCGGCAACGATTTTTTCTATGGCGTCCGGATGATGGCCCGAGGCGATAACCACCTCGATACCGGCGCGGCGAGCTATGTCGGCCGCCTCCAGCTTGGTAGCCATGCCGCCGGTACCCAAACCGGAAACCGAGCCGCCGGCCAGTTGCCGCAGGCTGTCATCGATATTGACCACTTCGCTGATCAGATGAGCATTGGGATTATGGCGCGGATCGGCATCGAACAAGCCTTTTTGGTCTGTCAGCAGGATCAGCAAGTCGGCATCGCACAAAAGCGCTGCGCGGGCAGACAGGTTGTCGTTGTCCCCTACCTTGATCTCATTGGTGGCAACGGCGTCGTTTTCATTGATGATGGGGATAATATTCTGTTTCAGCAGCGCATTCAGGGTATCTCTGGCGTTGAGATAGCGCTCGCGATCGTGCAGATCCGCCCGGGTCAGCAGCAACTGCCCCACGTGCAGACCATAAATACTGAACAACTGAGCCCAGGCCAGAATCAACTGGCTCTGGCCCACGGCCGCGAGCAACTGTTTGTTGGCCATGGTATCCGGCAACTCCGGATACATCAGGTGCTCGCGCCCGGCGGCAATGGCGCCGGAAGTACACAAAACCACTTCGATACCGGCGCGCATTAAGGTCGCCATCTGCCTGGCCAGCTCGACCATATGGGCCTTGTCCAGGCGCTTGCTGCCGGAGGTAAGCACACTGGTACCCAGTTTTACCACTACCCGGTGGTAGCGTGTGTCACTCAAGTTCATCACTTGTATTTACTTAAAAAAGTCGGGGATAAATCTTATACCCAATCCGTCGCCGGATTCCTAGCGGCAGTCGGCATTCAAGCGGACAAAATCGTTATTTATTGCGATATCTCATACAAAAAGGGCCATACCAAGTATGACCCTTAATAAATGCAGTTTATAAAGCAGATGCTCGCGCTTTAGCCTTAACCGCCGTAGGCAAACTTGAGAATAAACAGCAGCGCCAGTGCCACCACCCCGGCATTGAGATCGCGAAAACGGCCGCAGAGAAGTTTAATCGCCGCAAAGGCGATAAAGCCAAAGGCGATCCCCGTGGCTATTGAGAAGGTCAATGGCATCAGCAGGCAGACCACCACCACAGGGGCGGCTTCGGTCAAATCTTCCCACTCCACATGCACCAGGCCAGACATCATCAGAATCGCCACATAAAAGAGGGTGCCCGCGGTTGCATAAGCAGGCACCATACCGGCCAGCGGCGAGATAAAGAGTGAAGCCAAAAACAGCAGCCCGACCACGACGGCGGTCAAGCCGGTACGGCCACCGGCGCTGACGCCTGAGGTACTCTCGACATAACTTGTGGTGGTCGAAGTACCCAGCATGGCCCCGGCAATAGTGGCAGCGCTGTCGGCGGTCAGGGCGCGATTGAGTCTTGGCAGGCGCCCCTTATCATCCAGGAAACCACCACGCTGCGCCACGGCCACCAAGGTGCCAGAGGTATCGAACAAATCCACAAATAAAAAGGCGAGCACTACGGAAATCATGCTGATCTCCAGCATGCCGGAGAGATCCATCTTCATAAAGGTAGGCGCAATGGAGGGCGGCATGGATACCAGGCCACTATATTGCACATCACCAAAGGCCAGCCCTAGCAGAGTGATGGCCAGAATGCTGAGGATCACCGCCGCCTTATATCCACGCTGAACAAAAGCGATAATCAAGAAGAACCCCAATACCGACATCAGTGCCGGAAATGCGGTGATATCCCCCATACTTACCAGAGTCGCCGGATTGGCAACCACAATACCGGCACTCTTGAGGCCAATGAGCGCCAAAAACAAGCCGATACCTGCGGCAATACCGAGGCGCAGCGACATAGGAATAGAGTTGACCACCCATTCCCGAATTCGTACCAGGGAGAGGATCATAAAGCAGATCCCGGAGAGGAATACGGCGCCAAGCGCGGTTTCCCAGCTGTAACCCATTTCACCCACAACTGTATAGGTAAAAAAGGCGTTGAGACCCATTCCCGGCGCCAGGGCGATGGGATAGTTGGCCAAAAGTCCCATGACCAGACAACCTATCGCCGCCGCGATACAGGTCGCCACAAAGACTGCGCCCTGATCCATACCGGCATCAGCCAGCATTGAGGGGTTAACGAAGATGATGTAAGCCATGGTCAGAAAGGTGGTTAGACCCGCCACAGCTTCCTGCTTCAGAGAGGTTTTGTTTTGTTTTAACTTGAACAGTTTTTCCAACATGGAACCAGGTTCCTTGAATTTGAGTGTAGGGAGGTTTGTGACACTTCTTTAACGAGGTCATCGGCGGCAGATTATAGGGAGTTTGCGCTGATCAGACCAGCACCAGAGTACTTAGTCGGCCTGTGGTATCCATTAATTGCCCACCAGCTCACAATTTATTCACATTTTGCTGCGAACAAAAAAAAGCCTGCTCAAAGAGCAGGCCAAGACATGTATCAAGCACCCAAAAGGGAAAGAGTCTACCGCGCTAGCGGGTAACACCTGGCAACAGAAGCAAAACCTCTATTGCAACTTGAGTCTAAATACACCACAAAGTGGTGAACAAAGGTTGATGGATGATGGAACTACTTAAAGGGGTAGTCAGCCCTTAAAACTCATGGCGAACATGCCGCCGCGCAAAACCTGACAATCAAACCAGGTGTTGCTCCAATAAACTAGGTTGTTTTTGCCTGTGTAAGACATAGCCGATACTCCTAACAAAGTTGTGAAATAAATACTCTAGTGAAGCTTGGCTCGGTTCCCTGGAACTAGAGGTTCTCATATCCGTGGAGACAACTTGTCACTCATTTCCCTGGAGATAGTTATCCATCCTGGATTGACTAGAGGTGGAAGGCGCTTGCCTAACCAACGAGAGCTATTATAGCCATTTGTAATTTTATTACAAGTATCAAGGCTGAAAATTTAAAACACGCCTAAAAATGTAAGCCAATTACATAAACGTTACACAAGATTTACCCATGGCACTTAATGATACACTTCGAAACACAATGAAGAAAAAATACTACCACTTGATTTTAAAGAAATAATAGCAAAACAAACCAAACCAACTTCATTCAGATTAAGTAAAATCTAACGCTGTAATTGACTGTCAGTCAGCGCCCAAATGTTAGTCTCCCAACGGAGGTAAAAGCGTGATCTCAAAGAGGTAAGACCAGTTAAGGTGAATTAGATCACCCGGTTACAGGATTGGCTAAAAATCCGTCTGAAAGTTTTCTGTTGTTTTCAGGGTTCGTAGTGGATGACGATTCAAACAGCTTCAAATCAGCTCTGACCCAACCGCTTGCAGTGGAGAACTTAGACAAGATAGCGCCTAGCAAATGTCGGGGCTAGGTAATGCCAATATAGCGGTCGCCAAATGAACAAAAGCCAACGGACAGAGTACAGGGATAACCCGGCCGACGACATCGACCGGGAGGCGTTGAGGGCTTACTCAGTCATATAGGCAAACAACCCAAGCAGCGGCGCCGCCGTAGGTTTGCCATAGAGGGGGTCACCTTCTGTGGCACTGCCGGCAATATCCAGATGACTATAGGCCATAGGCTGAGCGTCTTTTACCCCGTGTTGTGCCAATCCGGAAGCCTTTAGCAGGAAGGCCGCCGGATACTGGTGCCCTCTGGCGGTAACCGATGAGGGCGCATTATTGGAAGAAAGTAGCTCTGAGGCACCGGAAACATCACGCACCTTGGCAAAATCTTCCTTACGCAAACGGGACAGCTCCAGCCCCTCACCGTAACGCTCGGCGCTGGCTTGCAACCGCTTGGGCAATGCCTGTTGCTCGGCAACGGCGTTGGCTACTATCGCGCTGTAAGATCCATAGGCTCGCACCACATGGCCGGTCAGGGTTGCCACAGAGAACAGCTCGGGCGCCGCACTGCCCTGCGCCTTTAAACGCAGATGGGACAGCAAGTCGGCCAGCACCAAGCGCCCTTCGGCATCGGTATTACCGATCCTGACCCTGACACCCGAATGGGCTGTGATGATTTCGTCCGTGACAAAGGCTTCGCTGCCTATGCTGTTGCGTACCAGCCCCAGTTCGGCCACCACGCGAATGCCTTTGGGCTTGAGTAATGACAAGGTCTTCATCAAACCGGCCACGGCAGCCGCGCCGCCCTTGTCACGGCTCATACCGGCCATGGCGCCGCCCACTTTAAGATCGGCGCCGCCTGTGTCATACACCACACCCTTACCGGCAAAGAAATAACTGTGCTGGATGTCACCTTCGCCGCGGTACTCCAATTTAACGACTCTGGGCTGATGTCTGGCCACGGCAAAAGAGGCTCGCGCCACGGCACTCAGCAAGGGATAGTCCCGCTCCAGAATGTCTCTGTCTTCCACGACCTGCAGCGACAGCCCTGAATCTTTGAAGGCATTGAGGCAGTAATCAGCAAAGGCAGGGGCGCCCATGCGCTCGGGCTCAGTGCCGCAAAGATCTCTGGCAAGGTTGCGGCCGGCTTCAATGGCATTGAGCATGTCGGCATCGGCGCCGTTCAGCACCCCTATAGCTTCTATGCTGTCAAGGGTGGTGCCCGCTTCCCGGGCTTCCAATGGTTGCCATAGTTCCTGCGCCATTGCCAACGCCGCAACCAGATCGGCCTTGGCGTATTCATCGCCCAAGGATACAGGCTTATCGACCCACAGCAGCGGCCTTTTAGCTCCTGCGTCTCGGGCGATGGCGATACCTGCCCTGGCAGCATTGGCAAAGGCGCGCACATCGTCATAATCGCCAAGCGGCGCGACCGGGGCGATAATCAAGCGGCCACCGGCAAGCCCGGGTGCAAACAACAGGGTCGGGCTCTTGCCCACCCGTTTGTCGACTTGAGCTCCGTGGGAGGCCAGTATCACCACCTCTTCGATTGGACACGCCGTCACATCGGCGCTGACCACCAGCAATGCATCCCAGCCTGCCTCACTGAAAATTGCATCCTGGTCAGTAACATCAATAAATTCAACCATGACCCATCCTAATTATTTTTTATTGGCGCCCAGCATTATTCCCTTTCCGGCGCCGGATTACCATTATCTGGCTGGCAAGTTTCGCTGCCACAAATAAACAATTGTCCCAACTGGGTTCTGCGCCCTTACGCCGCTGTGTGATAGACTGGTGACAACTCGCGCTTGGCCCGTTCCAAGCCCGCCAACCAGACGAAAAGATCAGGAGTTTGCTGTGTCCAGTCTCAGCCAATTGCAACCTCAGCCGCTATGGCAGTGGTTTGAACAAATCTGTGCCATTCCTCACCCATCCAAGCATGAAGCCGCGCTCAGCCAGTATATTCAGAGCTGGGCCAAAGACCGTCAGCTTGAAGTTATCGAAGATAAAGTCGGTAACCTGATTATTCGCAAAGATGCCACTCCCGGGATGGAAAACCGCAAACCCGTGGTGATCCAGGCCCATATAGATATGGTGCCGCAGAAAAATGCCGATAAAGAGCATGACTTCGTCAAAGATCCGATCCAGCCCTGGATTGATGGCGACTGGGTCAAGGCCCAGGGCACGACTCTGGGTGCCGATAACGGCATAGGCATGGCATCGGCGCTGGCCATTCTCGGCAGTGACGATATTCCCCACGGGCCGCTGGAAGTGCTGCTGACCATAGATGAAGAAGCGGGTATGACAGGAGCCTTTGGCCTGGAAGCCGGTATGCTTCGCGGTGAAATCCTGATCAACACAGATTCAGAGCAGGAAGGCGAAATCTACATGGGCTGCGCCGGTGGCGTGGATGCCGAGATCGCCCTGCCAATGGTCTGGGAAGCCACAGGCGAGGGTTTCCAGGCATTCAACCTGACGCTCTCCGGACTCAAGGGTGGCCACTCGGGAGTAAATATTCACCTGGGACGCGGTAATGCCAACAAGCTGCTGGCCCGTTTCCTGTTTGAACACAGCGAAAGCCTGCAGCTGGAACTGGCCGAATTCAACGGCGGTTCGCTGCGTAACGCCATTCCCCGTGAAGCCAGTGCCACTATTCTGGTACCGGCCGAACAAGCCACAGCGTTGAGCGAAGCCGTCGCGGCTTTCCAGGCGCTGCTTAGAGAAGAGCTGGCGGTTGCCGATCCGGCCGCTTGCCTGACTCTCACCGAAGTGCCGCTGCCTGCCAAGGTGATGAGCGAGCAGAGTCAGAACACTCTTATCGATCTGCTGCATGCCTGCCCCAACGGTGTCATGCGGATGAGTGACGAGATTGAAGGCGTGACCGAGACCTCACTCAACCTCGGGGTGATCAATACCAGCGAACAGGACGTCAAACTCCTGTGCCTGATCCGCTCCTTAATTGACTCTGGTCGCAACCAGGTTGAAGGCATGCTGATCGCCCTGGCCAACCTGGCCGGTGCCGAGATTGATCTTTCCGGCGCCTACCCAGGCTGGAAGCCAGACAGCCAGTCTCCTGTAATGGCGATTGTGCGCGACACCTATCAGGACATCTACCATAAAGAGCCGGTGATCATGGTGATCCATGCCGGTTTGGAATGTGGCCTGTTCAAGGAGCCCTATCCGGCCATGGATATGGTGTCTATCGGCCCCACCATACGCTTCCCCCACAGCCCGGATGAAATGGTGAATATCACCACAGTGGGCCAATACTGGCAGCTGCTGTTGGCGGTACTGGAACGTATTCCCGAAAAGGCCTGATACCTTGATTAAGGCACTTAAGCCTTGAATAGATAGCGCCAAACGACTTGGCGTGGCAGCCAGGCGACAAGTGAGTGGCTCTCCATCAACATGGGCAAACTATGTGATTGGGGTAAGCGAACCTTGCCAACACAAATGCCACTTCAATAAAGGCATAAAAAAAAAGCCGCACCGGAGCACTCCGGGGCGGCTTTTTGATGCGTAGCGCCTAGCGTTTAGGCTATTCCTCCAGCAAGCTACGCAACATCCAGGCAGTCTTTTCGTGGACTTCCAGCCTGCGGGTCAGCAGATCGGCGCTCGGCTGGTCATTGGCCTTGTCGATAACGGGGAACAGATCTCTGGCGGTGCGGGCCGTGGCCTCCTGGGCTTCAACCAGATGTAATATCATCTCATTGGCAGAGGGCACACCTTCCACTTCCTTGATGGATGCCAGGCGAACAAACTCTTTATAAGTCCCGGGCGCCGGATACCCCAGGGCGCGGATCCGCTCGGCAATTTCATCCAGCGCATTCCACTGCTCTGTGTATTGATCCATAAACATCTGATGCAGGCTGTTGAACTGTGGGCCTTTGACGTTCCAATGGAAATTATGGGTCATCAGATACAGGGTATAACTGTCGGCCAGCAGTGCAGAAAGCCCCGCGACAATTTTTTTACGATCTGCATCATTGATGCCTATATCTATAGTGGGTGCCTTGACTTTCTTGGTTGCCATATACACTCCTTTTGCTTGTTGGCGATAGTCGCACTCAATGGCGACTAAAGATAAATAGCTATAACAGGGTGGAGGCTTGCGCCCCCATAAACTGTGATCTACTACACAGTTTGTCCAGTTAGAGCTTCCCAATGGCTATCTAAATGACTGTTTTGATAAAACCACTCACAACCAGGGGCTGAACCAGAAAAAGACAAAATCTTTTGTCCATTCGCTGGATAATATTTAGCCCCCCCAAAACCTTCAGCTTATGTTCATCAAAGGCGACTTATCCTGAAGCCACTGATGGGGAATTGCATCGCAAGGCCTCAGTTAGCTCACTTGCCAGGCAGGTAACCATACCAGCCTAAAGGAGGCAACCATGAACAAGCTGAAAATCTGGCTGCAGCACAGTGTACTTATCCTGTGTCTGTTTGGCCTGCCAACTACGGCGCTGCAGGCCGCCGAATCCGGCAGTGATATCCGGGATCCCGAGCTGATGCAACTGCTCTCCCCTATCGCTCTCTATCCGGACACCTTGTTGACCCATATGCTAATCGCCTCAACCTATCCACTGGAACTGGTGCAGGCACAGCGCTGGCGCAAACAGCGCAGCCATTGGAGCAATGAACGCCTGATGGCCGAAGCCGAGAACCAGGATTGGGATCCCAGTGTGATGGCGCTTATCGCCTTTCCGGAAGTGTTGAACAAGATGAGCACAGATCTGGACTGGACCGCCCGTTTGGGCGAAGCCTTTATCGCCGATGAAGGCCGGGTGATGGATGGGATTCAAACCCTGAGACAAGCCGCCTGGGATGCCGACTCATTAAATGACCTGGGTAACCTCAACGCCAGACGCGACAAGCGCCAGATAGTGATAGCACCGACCCGCACCGAAATTATCTATGTCCCTTACTACGACAGTCGCCGTGTCTATGGCCACTGGCACTGGAGCAGCTATCCGCCTATCTATTGGGACCCTTTCCCCGGATATGTACGCTACCACTCCAGTCCTTTTTACTGGCGCAGTGCCGGGGTCAGCATTTCATTTAACTTCTTCTTCAGCGCCTTTCATTGGCATGACAGAGTGGTCTGGGTCGATTATCGCCACAAACACTATAATCACTACCGGCCGAGACTGGCCTATAGCCAGGGAGCCCAGCGCTGGAGCCATAACCCGCACCACAGACGTGGCGCCCATTATCGCCATCCAGGGCTGCAACAACGCTACAATAAGGCGGTATACAACAAGCCACACAAGCGTTATGAATCCCAGGCACGCAGCTTCAACCACAGCCAAAGGCTGCATCAGGACAGAAACGAGCAACAAAAGCAGTTGCAGCGAGAGTTAAAGCAGCGCAGAGAGCACAATAGCCGTGAATGGCGCGCCGCTGACAAGAGGGAGAAGATGCATAGGGGCGAGCCACAAAAGGTTCGTCAGCTGTCACAGCAGCCGTCATATAGGAGTGCCAATAGCAGTGCCAACGCCGCCGACAAAACGATGCGGGTTAAACATCAGGCCAGAGACAGACAGTTGCAACAGGCCTCAAACCGGCACACTAACACTACTCATAGACAAGCTGAAAAGCGCCGGCAACACTCTGATAAACAACATCAGCCTCAGAGACACTATCAGCCTCATAGTCAATCGAAGGTGCAGCATCAGCAGCGAGCTCAGCCACAGCGCCATCAGGCTGAGCGACGCCAGCCCCGCCGTGCTCAGGAGCACAGACAACGCTCAGTGCATCAACAAAGAGAGCGTTGAACAAAGAGAGTGCTGAAAAAGCTGAGTTGAAAAAGCCGGGTTAAAAGTAGCACTTGCCCTAAAGTGAAAACGAATGAAAAAGACAGGTCCAGCACTGGCCTAATGCCGTTCACTTAGTGTGAACGGCATTTTTCTTAGGCTTAATGGGATACTTGTTTTTACTCATTTTTAACGCACGTGGATAGGCTCTATCGCGTTTCCCATCAAGCTTGAACTGCCTCGCATTACGCACTATGTCCAAGACATCTCTCGGGACATTTCCGGGCGTTTGAGATGACAGCTGAGTCAGTTTAAAAATGATATAACTCGATGCATCTCTAAAGCTTAATTGGTTCGGATGTAACGACGGTAAGCTTTTAGCCATCAACACCATCTTGTATCTGATGAGGTTATAGGCCAACAGTACCCCCCACAATTCTTGGATAACCAGCTCTGGCAATTGACTGCGTAACGTAAAGCGACTCTCCAGAAGATGCTG
>NZ_JBKORF010000016.1:0-24018 GCF_047314685.1 Shewanella sp. BJSY2023SW001 | reverse complement strand
CGAATACTGTTGGATACGCTGATTAGCGATTGGCAGGAACGCCTTGGCAGTATCAGTTGGTTTATGCGCTGTTTAAACGAAGATATCGCCCGCAAAGCCAATCGAGAAGATGGCTGCAAGGGTGTATTCTGGGAAGGGCGCTTTAAGTCGCAGGCGCTGCTCGATGAACAGGCGCTGCTGGCCTGCATGATGTATGTGGATTTAAATCCCATTCGCGCAGGTATTGCAGATTCGCTGCAAACTTCTGATTACACATCCATTCAGGAGCGCATAGAAGAAGTTGCTGAGCCAGCAACTGCCAACGCTTCACTTAAGCCACTGCTGCAATTTGATGGTGCAGCCACTGCCACCGAACAAAGCGGCATCCCATTTCACTTTGCCGACTATCTGGAGCTGATTGATTGGACAGGCCGGGCGGTGCGGGAAGACAAGCGTGGCTTTATTGCCTCTACCAGGCCCAAACTACTGCTTGAGCTTGGTATCAGTGACGATGCCTGGATAACTTCCGCTAAGGAGTTTCGCCGTCAGTACAGTGGCATGAGTGGCCGATGGGATGCAATGTGTGCCATGAAGGCCAAATATGGCGGTAAATGGTGCCGGGGTAAGCAACAAAGCCAAGCAATACATCCCCATTAACTTTAAGCCGTTGGAAATTTTGCAGAAACAGGCTTAAGCCTGCCGTAGGCATGCCTAGCAACCGCAGTTTTTGTATGAAGCACGCAGATTACTCGTCTTAGAGAGTCTACTTCCAATAATTCATCGTCATTTATAAGAGATTGAGACTGCAAGGTATGCTTCCAGGTGGTCCGTAAAATGTTTAGGATGTCCTGTGGTTCTCTTCTCTGTGGTTCTCTGTGGTTCAAATTTCCTGTGGTTCAAATTCACTATGCCACTACAGAACGACTCCCATAGATGGAGCAACACCTCTGGAAGTTCAACTCACTGACCTATGGATATATTTTCGGATCCCGTTGGCAAGACGGCGTGTGGCTTCATTGGTTTCGGCTTCAGGTTGTAAATGGAGTGCAATTTCCGTCATGGGTAGCGTGGGCATTCCATGCTCAGATGTCAGGATCTGCAAGCCTGAAGGCACCATGGAAGGAGTGAGGATCGTCACAGCAAGCCCCGCTCTGACAGCAGCAGTTAACCCTGACAGACTGGCACTCGTATAGGCGATCCGCCACGGAATACCAGCACTCTTGAGCGCATCGATCCCTCGTTGACGAAAAATACAGAGCCCATCTTTCGAGACCGCCAGCGGCAGAGGTTGCCGTTTTTGGATCTCAAGTCGGTTTGCACCGACCCAGACGGTCTGCTCTTGGCAGAGCACTTCACCACCCGGACTTTTAGGTTGTCGAGTGGTGATGGCTAAATCGAGCATTTTCGCCTGCATCTGATCGAGCAACTCGACACTCAATCCACAATAAACCTGTAGCTCTACATCTGGAAAGCGACGCTCAAACTCCGACAAGACCGTTGGCATATAGACTAAATAATCATCGGGGATCCCCAGCCGCACGCTCCCATCGATCCTCGGCTCAACGATATCTTGCCATGCCAATGCATTTTGGCTGAGCAATCGCCTAGCGTGCAGTAAGACCTTCCGTCCCACTGGGGTCGGGAACGGGATCCGCTGACCTTTCTCTAGCAGAGGCGTTCCAACCTGACTTTCGAGCCGTTTCACATGAGCACTGATGGTGGACTGTGCCAGATGCAAGGCTTCAGCAGCAGCAGTAAAACCTTGGCTATCGATCACTTGCACAAAGGTTTTGAGCAGCACCAAATCAAAAGGACGACTTTTCAACGGTTCTATTATCACGTTTCATAATACCTCTATCGGAAATTATTGTTTTCATAATATCGGCTCATCTTTCACAATACCAGCCATATGAAACAAGCTGCCCTTCGCCCTGAACCACATGTTTTCGCCAGCACTCACAATCGTGACTAGGTTTTCACGTTCACGTTTGCTGCATCGTCCATATTTGCCCACCTTTTCAGCATCTCATCGATGCAAGCTCGGCGCACAAGAGCAGATCAGGCTGCGAAGCGACCATCCACCCACAATAAGGTGAATAAAGCCATCTGATTATGAGTAATCCAACTGAAGTCACGAAACCCCGTATGGCGGGGATCAACCCACCTGTTTTTTATCCATCCGCAGGACTCATTGTCCTGTTCGTCCTATTTACCATCGCGATGCCTGAAACCGCAGGCCGTTGGTTTGGTTCGCTCCAATCATGGATCATTGAGACATTTGGATGGTTTTATCTCCTCTCAATGGGGTTTTACCTGATTGTCACACTGATCCTCGCGTTTAGCCGATTTGGGAAAATCAAACTGGGACCAGACCACAGCAAACCCGAATACAGCTCTCGCTCGTGGTTTGCGATGCTGTTCTCTGCTGGGATGGGGATAGGATTAATATTCTATGGGGTGGCCGAGCCCGTCTTTCACTTTGCAAACCCACCAGAGGGTGAGCCGCAAACCGTTGAGGCTGCACGTCAGGCGATGACCCACACCTTCTTCCACTGGGGTGTCCATGCCTGGGGCGTTTACGCCATTGTGGCCCTGGCGTTGGGCTATTTTAGTTTTCGTCATGGTTTGCCACTACGGATCAGCTCAGCACTCTACCCGATCATCGGCAAACGAATTTACGGCCCGATTGGGTATGCCGTTGATATTTTAGCGGTCTTTGGAACCATGTTTGGGATCGCAACCTCCCTTGGACTGGGCGTGTTACAGATCAATTCCGGCTTAAACTATCTGTTTGAGATCCCCTTTGGCACGCTCACCCAATTGGTTCTCATCGCGATTGTAACCGTCATGGCAACCCTCTCGGTGGTGACCGGATTGGATAATGGGATCCGCCGTTTATCGGAGTGGAACCTAAATCTTGCTGCCGTGTTACTGATCTTCGTGGCCATCACGGGCCCCACACTCTTTATTTTCCAGTCACTGGCCCAGAATGTCGGGAGCTACATCTCCTCGCTGGTCGAAATGACTTTCAATAGCTATGCCTACATCAACAGTGACAAAACCAACTCTTTTTTAGGCGGATGGACGCTGTTCTATTGGGCCTGGTTCATTGCTTGGTCACCCTTTGTCGGCATGTTCGTGGCCAGAATTTCACGCGGACGGACCATCAAAGAGTTTGTCTTGGGTGTCTTATTTGTGCCTGTCGGGGTCACGATTATTTGGCTGACGGTCTTTGGGAATACGGCGCTGCACGGTATCATGACAGAGCGCATGCCGCAGTTGGTTGAGCAAGTGTTTGCGAACACCCCCACCTCGCTGTTTCGCTTCTTAGATACCTTACCCCTCGCTAGCATCTCGTCGGTGGTTGCTACCCTGTTGATTTTTACTTTCTTTGTGACGTCTTCCGATTCAGGCTCTCTGGTCATTGACACCTTAACTGCCAAAGATGGCGATGAGACACCCGCAAAACAGCGGATCTTTTGGGCTGTTTCTGAAGGTTTAGTGGCCGCGGCATTGATTTTAGCAGGGGGACAGAATGTCCTTTCTGCTTTACAAGCGGCCTCGTTAGCTTCTGCACTGCCCTTTGCACCCGTATTAATTCTGGTTGGCTTTGGACTGCTGAAGTCACTCAGACAAGAGATGGTCAAAATTGATAGTGCCCATTACCTCAGTCAAGCGACACCGAGTACTTTAGCGCGGATCCAAGAGATTGGCTGGCAGCAACATCTAGAGCAGCTCATCACGATCCCAGAGAAAACAGAAGTGCTACAGTTTTTACAACATGACATTATGGCGGTGATGCATGAAGTAGCCGACGTCTTCAAACAAAACGGGATCAACACACACATCACATCACATGAACACGCGTGTTCATTGATGGTTGACCACGGAGATGAACGTAACTTTGTCTATGGTGCTTGGGCACGAGAAGCGAGCATTCCGTCCTTTATTGGCGAACGTAGTCAATCTCGTCCCAAATCGCAGTTATACATTGAAGTCTATTTGAATGAAGGCGCTCAGCAATACAACATCTGTGGTTACAACCGCAATCAACTGATTGCTGATATTCTTGACCAATATGAGAAACATCTTCATTTCCTCAATCGGGTACGTTAGTTCCCTTTGCCCGAGATGACCACATCTCGGGCTTTGCCGCGGGAGGTAGTCTCTCCGAAAAATAACCGCAGCAATAAGTAGAATTTTCTCTGACCTCTCCCCACGGGCCAGCTAAAGCTGTTCAAATTTATTTCGGATAAATTTGTGGGAAAGGTCATAGGTATACACCTAATTCCCAGGCTCAGGCGGAACTGTGACCGTCGAAAACAGGGCCGAATTTTGTTCCAGACAAATTCGGCATTTCCTACCTCCTTGTAGGTCAGATGTTTTCGTCGAGGCTACTATCGAATTTGTTCCAGACAGATGTCGGCATACACTCCATCCATGGAGATAAGGGATGGGGTCACAACAACTTCCCAGTTTAACGGTCAGCTCACCATCCATGACTCGCGCTCGAAAGCATGTTACAGCGCAACTCTCGTCATGTCACAGGAGAGCCTGTGCCAAAAGGACCGTTCTCGGACGTCCTGTCCTTCACGGCATTTGAGCTTCCTGCCCATCCGCACCGCAGGTGATGGGTTATTGCTTAGCGGGAAGCTAAATCCAAGTTGGTTGGCTACTTTGGGCTTTAAAACAACGATGGCTACATCACCAACTCAATGTTTTTAAAAGAGAAAACTATCAGAGAACAAAATCATTAATTTGAAGCGCCTGAATCGGCAGAGGATGGGTTCTAAAAAAGCTTGAGACTTATGCAAGCAGGCACAAGAAGAAAATGCTGGTCTCCCCACAGGGACTCGAACCCCGATCGGTCGCTTAGGAGGCGACTGCTCTATCCTGTTGAGCTATAGGGAGACGACAGTGATTATACTGGTTTTCACCCGGATGAAAAGGCTTTGGATTTAATTGCTTAAATCTTAATCGCGATGTCATTCACCTGAATGTTAAGGGCGGCATTTTCACCACTGAGCACTGCGATGGCACTTTCCTCTGTGACTTGATCTATGGTGATTTTCGCCCGGGTTTCTCCGGCCACGGCGCGCATCTGGTTCATGCGGTCGGGCAGGTTTTGTTGCAGCACTATTTGGAACTGATCACCCACGCGGATGCCGTTGCGTCGCCCCAGGTTGAGTATCACTCTATCTTGTTGGCGCACGACTATCTGTGCCAGCAGCGGTCTGCAGGCCAGTGCCATATCGATATCTTTACTGGCATTGGCCAGCACCTTGTCTATGGCTTGTCCATAACTGGCGCGCCAGAATCTGTCGCTGTTGGGAGGGACGGATTCATTTTTGGCAAACTCCCAGGGGGCAGAAATACTGTAGTTCTGATACCAGATCTGCTCGCCGCTGATCCCATGATAGAGGCTGAGTTGCAACTGAAATAGCCGCTGCGGCTCGTTGTCCCATAGGCCCATAAAGCCGGATTCGACCGGTTCGGTGGAGATATCTATGATTTGCGGCAGCAACAGATATTGGCTGTCGGTAATTTCACTTATCCAGGTCGGCAGGCGGTAGCCGCGGATATTGATAAGCTCCTCTTTGATATCCAGCCGCTCGTTGGCGTGCAGGTGAGCAAAGCTGGTGGAGGATTGTTTATCCAGCGTTGCTGCTATCCGTTCGGACAGGCTTCGCTGGAAATTTTCCAACTGACCATAACGCAGTTGGCTTCTGTCTTTAATGGCGGCCTGGGGGACCAGGATAGCGGCCTTGATGGCTGAGCTTTGGCACTTGTTATCCGGGCCGTCGAGAATATCGAGCCGCATAACCACTTTGAGCTTGTCTCCCTGGCGCATTTCGCTGACCAGTTCGACACTGCTTATCTGCGCCTGGCTGGAGAGGCTGAAATCGTTTTGGGTCAAGCGCCCCTGGCTGACACTCTGGGTCGATTGAAAACTGCCACCACGGGAGAGCAGTGCCATGTTGATGGCGTTGTCCATTGCCGCTTCCCGTGCCTGGGTTAGATTGCCATTGATTATTTTGGCTTCACCTCGGGCCTCGGTCCACTCTGCCATGGCGTTGAGGCTGATGCCCAGCAACGGCAGCAAGAACAAGGGGCACAATCTCATAAGGCGGTTCCTCAAAATGGAAGTCAGGGTGACGGAATTTTGCCGCCACTTAAGCTGGTATCGTTTGGTATTCAAATTTTATGCCAGAGAGAGGCAGGGGGGACCGTGTTATTTGTGAATGCCAGGCTAAAGAACGGCAAGCATTTGCCGATAAAGCCAAAGAAGCTTTCGACAAACCTTGTTGTCCGAAAGAGCAAGGCTGGATAAATAAGTAATACAAGTGGTTTGGCCATTTCACGTCAGTTACTACGGCCAATGAGATGCTCAATTAGGCTTATTTCTCAAAGTTGTTAAACACGACTAAACCTGAGAACTCGCCGGTGGACGCTGAGGGCTAAGGAAGGTGCGAATAAGTTCTCGTGGCACTTTCTTGATGCAGTGAGTCGGTTGCTGTGTGGCTTACTGGCCTGCCTGGTGTGTTGTGCTTCTTGCAAAGGCCTGGGGGCATTTGCCGTTGCATCCAGACCTGTAAGCCGAAGCAGAGCACATATGGGGCTTGTTCGCACCTTCCCTAAGTTCTTGGTTGGTATTTTATTTGCATAGTTTTATTGCAAATAAAAAGAGCTTGGCATTATTGGCGCTGACGATGTTACCGACACTATTACTGTCTGCAACGTCATTGGGTCAATCCTGCAGGTATTGTATGACTGACGAAGTAGAATAAGCCTGCTGGTTCAAGGTTTACGTCAGGCTCCTGAATGAAGTTAACAGCCCACTCCGGCAACAGTGAGACGGATATTATGTATAAAGCCCTGTGTATATTGCCTTTACTTCTGCTGTCTGCCTGCAGTACGACATCACAGCAACCGCAAGCTGAGTTCAAGCCGCAACAAGCACCAGTCAATCTATTGGCGCAGCAGTTGGTGGATGAATTGGTAATCCATAATGATGCGCTCAAACCGACTCAGCCGCTATTGGTGATGACGCCTGCGATAGTGGAGGATATGCAAGGCAGTAATGCACTGGCCTCACAGCTACAGCAGAGCTTAATGACGGCTTTTCATCAGCGCGGCTTTAATCTGGTGGATTTGAACCTGGCCGAAGCGGTGCGGGTAACGCCACAGGGGGATTTTATTCTTACCCGCGACTGGCAACAATTGCCGACGGATATTGCGGTGGATCATGTACTGGTCACCAGCATGAGCCAGGCTAAAGGTGAGATCTTGTTCAACAGTCGGATTGTTAACGTCAATAACAATCGGGTGCTTTCGACGGCCGGGGCGCGGGTGCTTGAGGCGCAACTACCGGGTTATCTGGCGCCATCCCATAGGGTGGTGTCAAAAGAAGGCTTGCTTTATCGCTATGAAAATCGCGGAGAAGACAAGAGCCGGATAGTGGGAGACAAGTAATGAAGTATTGGAACAACACACTGACATTGGTCACGCTGGCGCTCGCGTTAGTTCTGGGTGGCTGCGCCGATAAGGACAGATATGTGCAGTGGGAGACAGAGGCGCCAAGCAGTTTCCCCAAGTTGACGGCAATAGGCTATGCTCCGCTGGCCAGCCAACCGGGCAAGGAACAGTCGCAAAAGGTGCTGATGGCGATGCAAGCATCCAAGATTGCCGCTTATCGGGAATTGGCCGAACAAGTCTATGGTCAACGTTTGTCGGCCGACAGCAAGGTCAGTGACTGGATGCTGAAAGGCGATAATATCCAGGCCTCGGTTTCCGGGGTGATCCGCGGCGCCAAGGTGGTGCGCAGTTATCCGGCCGGAGATCATTATGTGACCGAACTGGAGCTGGATTTCGCCCGAGTGTGGGATCTGTATCAGCAGCAAAATCGCCCCCAGCGAATCAAAGAGATCACTTATTTTTAGGGGAATGGGTATAAGTCCAAAGCAGCCTTGTTTGGCTGCTTTTTTTGTGGCTTTTTTGTGGCTTAAGAATCTTTGCTGAATTGAGAGCAGGGTATACGTTCTGTTCTGGAGGACAGGAGCTTGGGGCGCACCAATAAGCCGAACTTACTGAATTAGCTTAAGCAATGGGACAGGAGCAGGGCTTTAAATCAAGCCTTGAGATCGTTGCCCAGGGTGGCGATGGTTGAAGTCTTGCCTTTGCCGTCATAAGTCAGGCTGGAGGCATTGCGGCTTACTTGCAGCGCCTGTGCCAGACGATTGATACTGGCCATGCTCAGCTCTATCAGGCCGGCATTTTCCTGATTGCGCAGTTGGCAAGTAGCCAATAGTTCGCGGGCTTCACTGACCTGTTCGGCCAATGGCGATTGACTGAGTTTGGCTTGTTCAGGATGAGAGGAGAGCGCCTCATCTACTGTCTTGACCTCATTGAGCAGATCGCTCTTGTTTTGGGCCAGTTGCAGCAGATTATCGGCATTGCGATCGAGCAGGGCGTTTTTTTCCTGCTCAATCAAGTTCAGCAGACGCTCGAGTTGAGTCATCTGCTGTGCTATCAGGCTGGTTATATCCGGGGTATCAGGCATCAGGATCCTTTATTGAGTGCGCTCAGTTCTGATTCAAATTGAGATATGTTGGCTGCCAGTTTTTCCGGGTCAACCTTGTATCTGCCTTCGGAGATTGCCAATTTGATTTCGCTGATCTTCTTTTGATCTATTTCCGGCAGGGAGGCCATTTTACTCTGAACTCCTTGCAGCTGCTGCGCTTGCTGCGACACCACAACCGAGTCGGTTTTCTGCGGAGCAGCCCCTTGCTGAGCTGTTTGATTGCTCTGAGCCGTGTTCTTGGGGAGTGAACCTGTATTCACCCTGGGTTGATTTTGCAGTTGTTTAATATCCATAGCCATCGCGGCTCCAGCCTTTTCTCTGATTACCTTGCTGTCTTATCGGCATAGCCAAGGAGAACTTTAGCATTTTTTACATTCGAACTTCCACTTCGCCCACATTGGTGACGGTAGCCTCCAACACTTTGTCTGAGCGAGTGTTTTTTACCCTAATCTGTTCTCCAAGGTTACCATCATGCAGGGCTTCACCAACAGTTTTTATTTGAAACTTCTCGTTACCTGCATAAATAGAGACTCTGTCGCCTTTGCAAACAAAACAGAGATTGGCGGCAAATAACGGATAGTCTTTGGCTATGCGCCGCTTGAGGCGGGTACCCGTCACTGTGGCAATATCCTCGAACTGCTGGCCGCGCAGACTGGTTTCATCTATGTAACGCAGCGCCAGATTTTCCGGCCCCAGCACAGTGCCCGGAGCCAGAGTTTGAGTGGCCACCACCACAGGATAACTGATATCTACCCGTACCGAGACATAGATTTGCCACGGGTAGCTTAGCTCCGGGCTGTTACAACCTATGCGCACCGTATTGTTGCGGCTTATCTCTCTGTCGCTGGCAAGTTCGGCCGTCAAAGGTGAATTGCATCTAGGGGGCGTGAGCCTGGAATCCAGTCGTTGCGGGGTGATGGTAATTTGTGCATCTGTGCCCGCCAGCACTTTTTTGGCCACTGCCTCTTTAGCCAGGCTTTCCATGGCCGATATACTGGGAACGAAGCTGCTCTCTGCCGCCATTGTTGCGATGGGCATTAAAATTGTAGCCAAAAGGTATGCAATATTTACTTTCATAATGAACAGGCTAGCTTGTCTCGCCAGATTACACCTATACTTTCAATGATTCGCGGTTCCCAGTACTGGCTTCACCTTAGGTTTAGTCAGAAATTTGACTGGGCATCAGTGTCTTGGATAAAGCAAATAGTATGCCTGTCTGTGGGACAGCGGGTATTTCTCAATATAAAGACAACAAGGCAGCCTTATGTCGAGCATTCTTGAATCAGTCAATAAACGCACTCAACTGGTTGGACAAAATCGCCTCGAACTTCTGTTGTTCAAACTTAACGGCAGACAAAGATTCGGTATCAATGTATTCAAAGTCAAAGAGGTTTTGCAGTGCCCACCACTGACGATATTGCCCAAGTTGAACTCCTTTGTTAAGGGCGTGGCCCATATTCGTGGTACGACTGTGTCTGTTATCGACCTCAGTGCGGCGACCGGCGGTAAACCCATAGATGATGTCAAGGATTGCTTCATCATTATTTCCGAATACAACCGCAGCGTGCAGGGTTTTCTGGTTCGTTCAGTTGAGCGGATCATTAACATGAATTGGGAGTCTATCATGCCGCCGCCGGAAGGAGCGGGACGATACTCTTACCTGACCGCTGTGACGGAAATCGAAGGTGAACTGGTTGAAATCCTCGATGTGGAGAAAATTCTTGATGAAATTTCACCGGTCAAGACAGATATCAGCCAAGAAATGGATGAATCTCTCACAATCGACAGGGAGCAGCATTATCATATTATGGTGATTGACGACTCCTCTGTGGCGCGCAAGCAGATCATTCGTGCATTGTCTTCGTTGAATCTGCAGATAGATACCGCTAAAGATGGTCGGGAAGCATTGGAAAAACTGAAGAATATAGCGTCTGGTATGGACAATGTTGCCGATGAAATCCCGTTGATTATTTCGGATATCGAAATGCCGGAAATGGATGGTTACACTCTGACCGCCGAGATCCGTGATGATCCCAAGCTGAAAAATATCAAGGTAGTGCTGCATACCTCGTTGAGCGGGGTATTCAATCAAGCCATGGTACAGAAAGTGGGCGCCAATGATTTTATTGCCAAGTTCAACCCCGACGAACTGGCTTCTGCTGTTAACAAGCATCTGAGTCTATAGCCTTTGTCTGCTGTGACTTTTTATGGCTATAGTGAGTTGGTCTGCTTGTGTTGCAAAGGGGGCTGGGGTATAACGCAGCCCCAGTTTTTAAATGTTGCTGCCTCAATTCGCAGTGACGTTTTTACGGATAGTTAGGACACTAAGGTGCCAGATAAATCTCTCGCGGAAACTGAGTACAATCAATTCAGGCTGTTTCTTGAGCAGCACAGTGGCATTGTATTGGGTGAGAACAAACAGTATTTGGTTCGCAGCCGTTTGGCGCCTTTGATGGGGAAATATGGTTTGCCATCCCTGTCGGACGTTGTTAAGCAATCGATGCGACCCACAGAGCGCCAATTACGGGCTGAAGTCATTGATGCCATGACGACCAACGAAACTCTTTGGTTTCGGGACAAGTATCCTTTTGAATTACTTGGCAATACATTATTGCCCGGTTTTGCCAAGTTGGGTCGGCCGTTGAAGATTTGGTCGGCAGCCTGTTCATCCGGCCAGGAGCCCTATTCACTGGCGATGACAGTGCTCGAATATCAACAGCGTAAGCCGGGAGCTCTGCCGGGTGGGGCGATAATCCAGGCCACCGATCTATCGCCGTCCATGCTCGAGCGTTGTAAAAATGCCGAGTACGATAAGCTGGCATTGGCCCGGGGGCTGTCTGAAGAGCGTAAGCGTCAGTTTTTTGAAGCCCTGCCCAATGGCAATATGCGGGTAAAGGACAATGTTCGTCGTTTGGTCAGTTTTCGGGCTCACAACCTGCTTGAAAGTTACACCTTGCTTGGCAAGTTCGACATCATTTTTTGCCGTAACGTACTTATCTATTTTGCCCCGGAGGCAAAGGCAAAAATACTGCGGCAATTTGCTGCCGCTCTCAATCCCAAGGGGATATTGTTTTTAGGGGCCAGTGAGTCGATTGCCGGTTTGACCGATGAATTCGATATGATTCGCTGCAATCCCGGTATTTATTATCAAAAGAAAAATTAGTTATCTAATTCCTTGATTTTCAATGTTTTTCAATGGCCGCCTGTCAAGTTTGATGGGCTCTTTCTTTTTTATCTCTCAAGTCAATCGCAATCCATTTCTCATCTGTTGCTATAGCCATCATTCCTGGCACAAAGCTTGCTTTGTTTTTGTCGAGTCATTGGAGGAGGCGGTTTTATGGCGATCAGTTTTGATAAGGCCCTTGGCATACATCAATACACTCTGGGTATTCGCGCCCAGCGTGCCGAAGTGCTTGCCAGCAATATAGCCAATGCCGATACCCCGCACTACAAGGCTCGGGATGTGGACTTTTCTTCGGCGTTGCAGGCGGCCAAAGGGCGGCAACAGGGAATGAATATGGCGGCAACGTCTGAAAAGCATTTCGACCTCAAGGCGCTGACAGCCCAACATGTGCAATATCGGGTGCCGGATCAACCGGACACTGGGGATGGCAACACAGTCGATATGCAAAAAGAGCAGCAGGCCTTTATGCAAAATGCGCTTGAATATCAGATGTCGCTTGGGTTCCTCGACGGTAAGTTCGCCGGCATGAAAAAGGCATTGAAAGGAGATTAATCATGAGTTTGTACAATATTTTCAATGTTGCGGGTTCGGGAATGTCGGCGCAGTCGGTACGTTTGAATACTACCGCCAGTAACATAGCCAACGCAGATTCTGTTTCTTCCAGTATCGATAAGACCTACAAGGCACGGCATCCCATTTTTGAGGCCGAACTGGCCAAGGCTAATGGCCAACAGCAACAAGGGGCAGCGGTCAAAGTCAAAGGCATAGTGGAAAGCGATAAACCCTTGCTGAAAGAGTATTCGCCGGATCATCCCATGGCAGATGCCGACGGTTTTATCTACAAACCCAATGTCAATGTAGTGGAAGAGATGGCCGATATGATTTCCGCCTCCCGTTCCTATCAGATGAATGTTCAGGTAGCCGATGCAGCCAAGTCCATGCTGCAACAAACCCTGAGAATGGGCAAATAACGGAGGCATAGCCCATGAGCGTCAATTCAGTTAACCCTTTTCTCGACAGTATCCAGGTGCAATCGGGTACTGAAACCAAGAAAAGCAATAATCAACAACTGACCCAGGAAGACTTCTTCTCGCTCCTCAGTCAGCAGTTGTCTATGCAGGATCCTTTCAAGCCGGTGGATAACGATCAGATGATCGCCCAGATGGCGTCGTTTGCCACAGTGGATGGTATCTCTAACCTGAATGAAGAAATAGTTAACCTCAATTCGTTAATGACTTCGAGTCAGGCATTGCAGGCATCAGGCTTGGTGGGGCAGAAAGTGCTGATCCCGGCGGGCACCGGCTATGTTTCCGAGGAAGACCCAACGCTCAAAGGGGTGATCACATCACCGGAAAAGATCCCTTCAATTAAAGTAACGATTGAAGATGAAGCCGGTCAGGTGATCAAAACCTTCGAGGTCGACGGTAGTGCCGGCGGCAATATAGATGTGGAATGGGATGGCCTGGATAAGGACGGAAACCCTGTCGATACAGGCATCTATACCATGAAGGCCAGCGGGGTTGTTGATGGTAAGTCCCAGGATCTTATCGTTAGTTCCTATGCCCACGTGACCAGTGTATCACTCAACTCTGCCACCGGCGCCGTGTTGAACCTAAGAGGTATTGGCGGGATCAGGCTCGCCGATGTGCTGGCTGTTTCCGAGGTTTAATTCTGTTTCTGCCCCGGCGGTGCCGGACAGTATCTAAAAATCATGAGGTGAATTATGTCTTTTAACATTGCTCTGAGTGGGATTGCTGCGGCGCAGAAAGATCTCAATACCACGGCCAACAATATTGCCAACGTCAATACGATAGGCTTTAAAGAATCCCGGGCCGAGTTTGCCGATGTGTACGCCAGCTCGATTTTCTCCAACGGCAGAACCACAGTGGGCGGCGGTGTCACTACCACTCAGGTGGCGCAGCAGTTCCATCAGGGTAACCTGAACTCCACCAACAACGCGCTGGATATGGCGATCAACGGTGGTGGTTTCTTCGTGACATCATCCAGTGTCGGCAGTCAGGATTACTCTTTCACCCGCGCCGGAGCCTTCAAACGTGATGACAACGGCTTTCTGGTCGATGCAGCAGGTAATTATCTGCAGAGCTTCCCGGTCGATAAAGATGGTAACTCCACTTCTGTGAGTCTGACCACCACCAAGCCGGTACAGATCCCGGATACTGCCGGTAGCCCGCAGAAAACCAACAATGTTGGTATCAGCATGAACCTGGACTCCACTCAAGAAACTAAAGACCCGGCTTTGTTTGACCCATCCAAGTCAGACACTTTCAACAACTCAACCGCAGTGACCATTTATGACTCTTTGGGTAACTCTCATACCCTGACCACCTATTTTGTGCGTCCGGAAAATGGTGCTCATACCGGTGAGAGTAACTGGGTGGCCTACTACGCCATTGACGACAAGCCGGTCAATCTGGGTGGCGGCGCCGGAACCTACAACACGGACACTAACGGTGACGGTACTGCGGATGGTACAGGCACAGCACAAACTGCAGGTGGCTGGACTGGTGCTGTGCTCAAGTTCAACGATGTCGGCGGTTATATTGGTTCAGATCCTGCGGTGATCACCACAGAGCAGTTGGGAGTTGGCGGGGCCAACGTTCTTGGTCCGGCTGCTGACGGCACTCAAGCGATAACCATAGATTTCAATAATCCGACCCAGTTCTCGGAAAAGTTCAACGCCACGGAATTGACGCAGGATGGTGTGACAGTGGGCCGTTTGACCAATGTTGAAGTGGGTACTGATGGTTTGATCTCTGCCAAGTACAGCAATGGCTCAACAGTACCTCTGGCACGGGTGGCGTTGGCACGCTTCTCCAATGAGCAGGGACTGAGCCAGGTGGGTAACACCTCCTGGAAAGCCAGCCTGGATTCAGGCGCGGCGCTGGCTGGTGAGGCCAACAGCGGTGTGTTTGGCAGTATCCGTTCATCAACACTGGAGCAATCCAACGTTGACCTGACCACTGAGCTGGTGGATTTGATTTCGGCTCAACGTAACTTTCAGGCCAACTCCCGTACTCTGGAAGTGAACAATACACTACAGCAAACCGTATTGCAGATCCGCTAAGCCTTCCTGTGCAAGACATTGCCGCCCGGCAATGTCTTGCCGCACCTTCGCCTATTAATTCCCAAGTTACTGAAGTTCTTCTGCTGTCCTAGTGCTCAACTGCTCATTTTATTGGCACGATGTTTGCTTTTACCTGAATAGGTAAAAAGATTGACGGAGCAGCAGGTGGACAAACTTCTCTATGTCGCCATGACTGGCGCCAAACAAAACATGAATGCGCTGGCGGTTAGGGGTAACAACCTGGCCAATGCCAATACTGATGGTTTCAAGGCCGACATGGCTCAGGCTCGTGCGATGCAAGCCTTCGGCGAAGGCTTGCCGACCCGGGTGTTCGCCATGACAGAGTCGCCCTCGGCCAACTTTCAGTCCGGCCCTATCAAATCGACCGGGCGGGATCTGGATATTGCCATCAAAGATCAAGGCTGGATTGCGGTGCAGGCCGCCGATGGTAGTGAGGCCTATACCCGCTCCGGTAGTCTGAGTTTTGACACCACAGGTTTGCTGCGTAACGACAGGGGCAACCCTGTGATGGGTGATAACGGCCCAATAGTGCTGCCGTTGCCGATAGACAAAATTCAGGTTGCCACTGACGGCACTATCTCCATTCGTCCCCAGGGCGCAACCGCCGAGGTGATAGAAGAAGTGGGGCGCATCAAGCTGGTCAACCCGGGCAATCAGAACCTGATGCGCGGTGAAGATGGCTTGTTCCGCACTCTGGATGGTAATCCGGCCGCCGCCGATCCCTTTGTCAACGTGGAAAGCGGCGCAGTGGAAGGCAGCAATGTCAATGCCGTGGATGAGATGGTCAACCTGATTGAGTTGCAACGTCAGTTTGAGTTGCAGGTGAAAATGATGAAAACCGCAGAAGAGAACGACAAGTCGTCCGCTTCACTGATGCGCATTAGCTAGGAGTAATTGATATGCATCCCGCGTTATGGATAAGTAAGACTGGGTTAGATGCCCAGCAAACGGACATCTCGGTGATTTCAAATAACGTCGCTAATGCCAGCACCATAGGCTACAAGAAGGGCCGGGCGGTATTTGAAGACTTACTGTATCAGACGGTCAATCAGGCCGGTGGTATCAGTGCCTCCAACACCAAGTTGCCCAACGGCCTTAACCTGGGCGCAGGCACTAAAGTGGTGGCCACCCAGAAAATTTTTTCCCAGGGTAATTTGCAAACCACAGATAACGCGCTGGATATGATGATTGAGGGCCCGGGCTTCTTTGAAATTCAACTGCCTGATGGCACCACTGCCTACACTCGTAATGGCCAGTTCAGTTTGGATGACACCGGCCAGATAGTGACTTCCGGCGCCGGCTATGTGTTGCAGCCTGCCATTACCATTCCGGACGATGCCACCAGTATTACGGTTTCCGCCGAAGGTGAAGTGTCGGTTAAAACCCCTGGAGCCGCCGAAAACCAGGTGGTGGGCCAACTGACTATCTCTGACTTCATTAATCCATCCGGCCTGGATCCCATAGGGCAAAACCTCTATCTGGAGACGGGCGCCAGCGGCACCCCAATTCAGGGGACTGCCTCACTGGACGGTTTGGGCTCTATTCGTCAGGGGTCGCTGGAAACTTCCAACGTTAACGTGACCGAAGAACTGGTTAACCTGATTGAAAGTCAGCGGATCTATGAAATGAACTCCAAAGTCATTTCAGCCGTAGACCAGATGCTGGCCTACGTGAACCAGAATCTGTGATGAGGTGATGTGATGAAACCCTTGTTCCTTATCATTCCGGCTTTACTTCTGGGGGCTTGCAGCTCTACCCAGAATAAACCCATAGCCGATGATCCCTATTTTGCGCCTGTGTATCCTGAAGCGCCGCCGACCCGAATAGCACCGACCGGCTCTATCTATCAGGACAGCCAGGCATCTTCACTGTATTCGGATCTGCGGGCGCACAGGGTAGGGGACATCATCACTGTGGTATTGGTGGAGTCGACCCAGGCGAAAAAGAGCGTCGGCAACAAGATCAAAAAAGGCTCGGACATGTCAGTGAACCCGCTCTACATGGGCGGCAACAATGTCACTATTAAGGGCAACCCGTTGGATTTTCGCTACGGCGATAGCATGGATACCAATCGTGAAGCCGATGCCGATCAGAGCAACAGTCTCTCCGGGCAAATTTCGGCCAACGTGATGCAGGTGCTGGGCAATGGCAACCTGGTTATTCGCGGTGAAAAGTGGATCACCATCAATAATGGCGACGAATTTATTCGGGTGACCGGCATTATTCGGCCGCAGGATATTACCCCTGAAAACACCATAGATTCGCCCAAAGTCGCCAATGCCCGTATTCAGTACAGCGGTACCGGCACTTTTGCCGAGTCGCAAAAGGTGGGCTGGCTGAGCCAGTTCTTCCTCTCTGACTGGTGGCCTTTCTGAGGATAAGCTCATGAAAATAAAATTAATCATGGCACTTGCCTGTTTGCTGGTTTCTCTGCCGGGGCAGGCCGAGCGCATCAAGGATATCGCCGATATCCAAGGGGTCAGGGATAACCAGTTGATAGGCTATGGCCTAGTGGTGGGTTTGCCGGGAACCGGGGAGAAGACCCGTTACACGGAGCAGACTTTCAAGACCATGCTGAAGAATTTTGGCATCAATCTGCCGGATAACTTCAGGCCCAAGATCAAGAATATTGCCGTGGTGGCAGTGCATGCCGATATGCCGCCCTTTATCAAGCCGGGACAAACCCTGGATGTGACGGTATCGAGTCTTGGGGAAGCCAAGAGCTTGCGCGGCGGTACCCTTCTGCAGACTTTCCTCAAAGGGGTGGATGGCAATGTTTACGCCATCGCCCAGGGGAGTCTGGTGGTTAGCGGCTTCAGTGCCGAGGGGCTGGATGGTTCCAAGGTTATCCAGAACACCCCAACCGTGGGCCGCATTCCCAACGGCGGCATAGTCGAGCGTGAAGTGGCCAGCCCCTTCGGTAATGGCGATCACCTGACTTTTAACCTGCACCGAGCCGATTTCTCCACCGCAAAGCGTACCGCAGATGCCATTAACGGCTTACTCGGCCCGGGTATGGCGCGGGCGCTCGATGCTTCTTCCATTCAGGTCAGCGCCCCCAGAGATGTGTCGCAGCGGGTATCTTTCCTGGCCACCCTGGAAAATATTCAGGTTGAGCCAGCCGATGAATCGGCCAAAGTGATAGTCAACTCCCGCACCGGCACCATAGTGGTGGGTAAGGACGTCAAACTCTTGCCGGCGGCTGTGACCCATGGCGGCCTTACCGTCACCATTGCCGAAGCAACTCAGGTTTCTCAGCCCAATGCCCTGGCCGGCGGCCAGACTGCGGTGACCAGCAACAGCACCATAGATGTGGCTCAGGATAATAGACGTATGTTTATGTTCAACCCGGGCACTTCTCTCGATGAGTTGGTGCGGGCGGTGAATATGGTGGGCGCGGCGCCATCGGATGTGTTGGCAATCCTCGAAGCCTTAAAGATGGCAGGGGCTTTGCATGGTGAACTCATCATCATCTGATTAATGGCACATTGGTTTATCGACTATGAACAAAATGGCTGATGCTTCGCAATTTCTGGATCTCGGTGGGCTGGACAAGCTCAGAGCCCAGGCGCAGCAGGATCAAAAAGCAGCGCTTAAGGAAGTCGCGCAGCAGTTTGAAGGCATTTTTGTGCAGATGTTGATGAAAAGCATGCGAGATGCCAACGCGATATTTGAATCCGACAGCCCGATGAACAGTCAGTACACCAAGTTCTACGAGCAGATGCACGATCAGCAGATGTCGGTGGAGCTGTCCTCCAAAGGCATGCTGGGGCTGGCGGATCTCATGGTGCAGCAGTTGTCACCGGAAAATTCCGGCATTACCCCGGCCTCAGTGCTCCGCGGCGATGTCGATAACCGCAGTGTCGCGGCCTTGAGCGGCGGCCAGAAGAAGATATCCGGTGTTGAAGCGACTGCGGCCAAAGCATCCGCGCTGCCAAGCAGTGACAGTCTGCAGCAGGTATTGAGCGGCAAAGTATTGCCGTCATGGCGGCAGGCGCGGCCGGCAATCGGCAGTCAGGAAGAGTTTGTCAGACAGCTTTATCCTCATGCCAAGGTTGCCGCCGATGCCTTGGGGACTCAACCCGAAGTCTTGCTGGCGCAATCGGCGTTGGAGACAGGTTGGGGCCAGAAAATGGTCCGTGGTCATAAAGGTGAGTCCAGCAACAACCTGTTCAATATCAAGGCCGACAGACGTTGGCAGGGTGAGAAAGCGGCGGTGTCGACCCTGGAATATGAGCAGGGCACAGCTGTGCGGCAAAAGGCTGACTTCCGGGTGTACGACAGTTTTGAGCAGAGCTTTGATGATTTTGTCAGCTTTATTTCCGATAACGATCGTTACAGCCAGGCGCGCAAGATGGCCGCTAATCCCGACGAGTTTATCAAGGCACTGGCCGAGGCGGGATACGCCACGGATCCTCAATATGCCAACAAGGTGATGAAAGTGCTGGATACCATCAAGGCCGATTTTGGTCAGTTGTTGCAGGAGTTCGGCTCAAAGCCGGGCCAGTAAAGGTGCAGGAGCGATAACCCATGTCTATGGATCTGTTCAATATAGCCCGCAGTGGGATCCTGGCTGCCCAATCACAATTAGGGGTGACCAGTAACAATATTGCCAACGTCAATACCGAAGGCTATCACCGCCAGGTGGCTATTCAGGGCAGCTCCACCTCAATGCGTCTTGGCAATAACTTCTATGGCACAGGTACTTATGTGCAGGATGTAAAGCGTATCTACAATGATTATGCTGCCAGAGAGCTGCGTATCGGTCAGACAGGGCTCAGTGCTGCCGAGGCCAGCTACACCAAACTCAGCGGGCTGGATCAGCTGTTTTCCCAAATAGGCAAGGCGGTGCCAGCCTCATTGAATGACTTTTTCTCCGGTCTCAATAGTTTGGCTGACCTGCCAGCGGATCTGGGGATCCGCGGCTCTGTGCTCAATTCGGCCTCGCAACTGGCGCAGAATCTCAATCAAATGCAGAGTCATCTGACAGGTCAGGTGCAGCAAACCAATGATCAGATTGAAAGCATTACCACCAGGATCAATGAGATCAGTAAAGAGATGGCGCAGATCAATCTTGAACTGATGAAGTCACCCGGTAACGATGCGCAGTTGTTGGATAAGCAAGATGCGCTGATTAAAGAGTTAAGCCAGTACGCCGAAGTCAATGTGATCCCGCTGGAAAACGGTGCTCGCTCCATCATGCTGGGTAGCTCTTTTATGTTGGTATCCGGTGAAGTGGCCATGACCATGGGCATGACCGCAGGTGACCCCTTCCCCAATGAGCCAGAGCTGACCTATAGCCTCGGGGGCAACGAATTGAAGGCCGACCCCGCCAAGCTTGGGGGGCAACTGGGCGCCTTATTTGATTTTCGTGACAACACCCTGATGCCCGCCAGCCATGAGCTGGGGCAGTTGGCGCTGGGAATTGCCGATGCTTTTAACGAGATGCAGTCCCAGGGTTTTGATCTCAATGGCGAGCTCGGACAACCCATTTTTACCGATATCAATGACCCTGTTATTGCCGCCGGCCGTGTCGGCGCCTATTCCGGCAACTCTGGCACAGCTTCTTTGAGCGTTAATATCGATGATGTCGGCGCCCTGTCCGGCAGCAGTTATGAGCTGAACTATACCAATGCCGGAACTTATGAACTTAAGGACATGAAGACGGGGGCGGTGACCAATTTGACGCTCAACGGCGATACCCTGGAAGGCGCCAACGGCTTCAGTATCAAAATTGATACCGGTGCCATGGCTGCCGGTGACAGGTTTGAAATACGGCCAACGGCCAATGCGGCGGCCAACATAGGTGTGGTGATGTCAGATCCCAAGGGTATTGCCGCAGCGGCGCCGAAAATTACCGCCAACGCAGGTAATTCAGGCAGCACTTCAGTGAAGTTGGTCAGCATAGACGACAGAAGCGCGGCCAATTTCCCCGTGACTGACAGTGAGCTGACATTCACCCTGGATACCAGTGTCAATCCGCCTTCCTATGAAGTATTTGATGTCAACGGCGCTTCTTTGGCAACCGGGACGGCTGCGGGTACTCCGCCGCAGATCAGCGCCTTTGGTTTTACTTTTGAAGTCGATGGCAGTAGTGGCGGTAGTGAGAGTTTCACCTTTGATCTCAGCTTTGCGCCGGGTGACAACACCAATGCCTTGGCCATGGCCAAACTCAGTGACAGCAAGATAATGAATAACGGTAAGTCGACCCTGGGTGATGTGTTTGAAAAGACCAAGCTGGATATTGGCAGCCAAACCAAATCTGCCCAGGTCAGGGCCGGTTCGGCAGAGGCCATTTACAACCAGGCCTATGCCAGGGTGCAGTCGGAGTCGGGAGTTAACCTGGATGAAGAAGCGGCCAATTTGATGCAGTTCCAACAGGCCTATCAGGCATCGGCACGGATCATGACTACGGCCAATGCCCTGTTCGACACCCTGTTCAGTTCGGTTCGATAGGAGCTTGAGAGATGCGTATTTCAACTTCACAGATGTACCAGCAGAACTTAAACAGCATTCTGCAGAAGCAAACCGATACCAACAGGATCCTCGAACAGCTCTCCAGCGGTAAAAAGGTCAACACTGCCGGTGATGACCCGGTGGCAGCTATCGGCATAGACAACCTCTATCAGCAAAACGCGCTGGTGCAGCAGTATCTCAAGAATGTGGATTACAGCAAAAACCGCTTATCTTTGGCGGAAAGCAAGCTCGGCAGCGCCGAAACTTTGGTCACCGGCATTCGTGAACAGATGTTGCGTGCAGTAAATGGCACCCTTGGTCCCTCGGAGCGGCAAACTATTGCCGATGAAATGCGCAGCAGTTTGGATGAACTTCTAAGTATTGCCAATACCCAGGATGAGTCAGGCAATTACCTGTTTGCCGGATACAACACAGATACTCAGCCCTTTGCCTTCGATGCCAGCGGCAACATGGTTTACAGCGGTGACAGCGGCGTTCGTGATGCCTTGGTGGCACAAGGGGTTGCTATGGGCACCAATATTCCCGGGGACTCGGCTTTTATGAATGCTGCCAACGCCTTGGGTGACTACGGCGTCAATTATTTGGCCCCGCAAACCGGGGAGTTCAGGGTACTCAGTGCCAAAATAAGCCCTCCTGGGAGCCATGTGGCTGATACCTACACCTTTAACTTTACCGATAACGGCGCTGGTGGGGTTGATTTGCAAGTGTTGGATTCAAGCGGTACGGCTGTCAGCAATGTGGCTAACTTCGATGCCAGTAATCCAGTGAGCTTCAACGGTATAGAGGTGAAGCTGGATGGCACGCCGGCTGGCGGGGATTCCTTCACCATGGAACCTAAGGCCGAGGTGCCGATTTTCGACACCATTCAACAGGCGATAACCCTGCTGGAGGATCCCGATCTGATCAATACCCCCAACGGACAAGCTGAGTTGGCACAGTTATTGGATAATCTTGATAGTGGTATGACTCAACTCGGTGTAGCCAGAGGCGTTGCGGGCAATAGTCTCAAGAGCCTCGAAAGCTACAGCAGCAATCATGCAGAAGAAGAGTTGGTGAATAAGTCGGCATTGTCACTGCTGGAAGATCTCGATTACGCCGCGGCGATAACCGAATTTCAAAAACAGCAGTTGGCCTTGAATGCCGTTTCAAATGTATTCAGCAGAGTGGGTTCTGTTTCCCTGTTTGACTTTATTTAACAGTAAACAAAGGCCTACCCGTCTGTCAGATAAATTGTTAACAATTTTAGCCAAGCTCCGAGTCTTGGCGCTAAAACTAGGAAGAGGAACTCAACATGGCTATTACCGTTAATACCAACGTAACTTCATTGAAGGCGCAGAAAAATCTTAACGGCGCCAACAACCATCTGCAGACCTCCATGGAGCGTCTGTCCAGTGGCCTGCGTATCAACAGCGCCAAAGACGATGCTGCCGGTCTGCAGATCTCCAACCGTCTGACCAGTCAGATTAACGGCCTGGATGTGGCCCAACGCAACGCCAATGACGGTATTTCTATCGCCCAAACGGCCGAAGGTGCCATGCAGGAGTCCACCAATATTTTGCAGCGTATGCGTGATTTGTCACTGCAATCGGCCAACGGCTCCAACTCGGCCGAGGACCGCGCTGCCATGCAAAAAGAGTTGTCGGCCCTACAATCTGAATTAACCCGAATTGCAGATACCACTTCTTTTGGAAATCAGAAACTGTTGGATGGTAGTTATGGTAGTCAAGCATTTCAGGTAGGTGCGAATGCCAATGAGACTATTTCAGTGAGCTTACGTAATGTGTCAGCAGATGCTATCGGTTCAAGTAAGATAGCGCCTGCAGTAGGTACAACGGCAGGTGTTGTTGATGATGGGACAGCCGTGTATGCAGATACAAAAATCACTCTAACCAATAATAATTCAGGTAATACAACCGATATTGATATTGTAGCAGCGGATGATGCTTCGACGATTGCGAAGAAGTTTAATGATGTAAGCGCAACTACAGGAGTAAAAGCGCAAGCGTATAACACAATTGAGTTAAGTGATTTAGATTATACCACTGGAGGCGCAGGTCTAAATGCGACAATTGGTGGTGCTGTTGTTACTGGTGCGGCTGATGATGCCGATTTAGTTGACCAAATAAATACCAACGGAGCAGACAAGGGCATATCTGCGGCGATTGTTGACGGTAAAGTTCAAGTTACTCAAGCAGAAGGTAAAGATATTGCCATTGTGTCAGGCAATAATGGCTTTGATGTTGCGGCGGTCATTGATGGTAAAGCGGGTACTGCGCACACAGTGGCTGATGCTGGTTCCGCAAATGCTAATGGTGTGTTGTCTTTTGCAGCGAATACGTCTTTTGAATTATCGGGTGCTGCGGCAATTACTTCAGCCGCGACAGTGCAATCTTCACTTTCAACGATTGAAGATATTGATATTGCGACAGCTTCTGGTGCGCAATCAGCGTTAGATGTAATTGATGGTGCAATAGCAATGATTGATAACCAACGTGCTGACCTGGGTGCGGTGCAAAACCGGATGAGCTTTACTATCAACAACTTGAATAGCATTAGCACCAACGTATCTGATGCCCGTAGCCGGATTCAGGATGTGGACTTTGCCAAGGAAACGGCCACTATGACCAAGCAGCAGATTTTGTCTCAGACTTCTTCTGCCATGCTGGCCCAGGCGAACCAGTTGCCTCAGGT
>NZ_JBKORF010000015.1:0-8571 GCF_047314685.1 Shewanella sp. BJSY2023SW001 | reverse complement strand
AGAAGTGGCCCCCAATTTTCGGACATGACTTTAAGTGGTCGATCTGTTTTGATAGTACCCAACAATACAGGGACAGATTATGACTAGAAAACGTAGAAACCACTCTCCTGAGTTTAAAGCTAAGGTGGCTCTCGATGCCGCTAAAGGCGATAAAACCGTCGCTGAGCTAGCTCAGAAATATAACCTGCACGCTAACCAGATCTCAACATGGAAAAAGGAGCTGCTTGAAAACGCAGCCATGATTTTTGCCACCGAAAATCACTCAGGAAAAGAGAGTTCCGAAGAAGTGGACAAACTTCACGCCAAGATCGGTCAATTGACCATGGAAAATGATTTTTTGGCCAAAGTGCTCGGTCGTTAGACCGAGCCCAGCGAAAGAGTTCGCTGGTTAAATCCACCCCATTGCCGATAAAGCGCCAATGTGAGCTGCTCAATATTGCTCGCTCTACCGCTTACTATCAACCCATCGGACTCTCTGCTGAGGAGATCACGTTACGACGAATGATTGACGAAATTCATCTGCAGTATCCGTTTATGGGCAGTCGGCGCATTCGAACTGAGCTGGCTAAAAATGGCCATAGCGTTAATCGTAAGCGTGTTGTTCGACTCATGCGCGATATGGGGATTGGGGCGATTTACCCCAAGCCCAAAACGACGCTGGCGAACAAAGCACACAAGGTGTATCCCTACCTGTTGCGTGATATCGAAGTCACTTACCCAAACCAAGCTTGGGCGATTGATATCACATATATCCCAATGGCGAAGGGGTTCCTGTACCTCGTTGCGATTATCGACTGGTATAGCCGCAAAGTGCTGGCTTGGCGACTATCCAACACCATGGACACGAGTTTTTGTATCGAAGCGCTTGAGGAAGCGCTGAAGCATTATGGGCCACCTGATATCTTTAACTCAGATCAAGGCAGCCAGTTTACCAGCACAGAGTTCACACAGAAGTTAATTGAGCATAACGTACGTATAAGCATGGATGGGAAAGGCCGCTGGGTTGACAATGTTTTCATTGAGCGATTATGGCGAAGCCTGAAATATGAGGAGGTTTACTTAAAGGCTTATACCACGCCCCGTGAAGCCGAGCTTGAAATCGGCAACTACATGGTGTTTTATAATGAAGAGCGTAACCATCAAGGACTCAATAACCTCACTCCTGATGAGGCCTACTTCGGTAGGCAAAGATACGCAGCATGAGCTGGGTCAACCACTTAAGAAATGAGCTTATGTGTCCAACCGTTGGGGACCACTTCTCTTGGGCCTTGTCAATATTGACCTGTTCTTTATGGCCGATAATGGCAAACAGATCCGAGTGTAGTCTTCCTATGACTATCGGTTGAGGAAATGCCTCCTGTAACCTTTGAGCCACAGCCTGTAATACCTGATTACCGAATACACAGCCAAATAAATTGTTAAGCCCGGAAAAATGATCGAGATCCAGTAGCAGCAGGTTATGGGCATCAGCGCTGGACATGGCCTGCAACCTGGACAATTCACGCAGCAGTGCACTGCGGTTGGGAATACTCAACAACTCGTCCTGATAAGCCACTTTATCCAGCCGGCTAATCAAGGCTACATTGCCAAAACCTTTGGAAACATTGGCCGCAAAGACTTTAAGCAACTCCATCTCGGTATCATCCAGCGTGCGGTTAGTAGCCACATAGATGGCAAACTCAGCCAGTGCTGCCGATTTGGGGAAAAATAGCACCTGACTTTCATCGGTACTGACAAAACGTTTTTCCCTGAGTGCCTGCTCAACCATGGATTGAATAGTCGGATCCGGCAATTCCCTCAAGGCACGATTAATATACTGACGAAAACGACCACTACAGGCTATGGTCAAGGGTTCATAGATCTCCTGACCAGAGCTATCCATTGCGTGGGGGCCGCGATTAACACAAACCAAGCCTTCGTCGGCGACATTGATGAGATTAGCAATTTCACTCAAAGTCACAGAGGCTATCTGCGTAAGCGTCCTCAGCCCCAGCAAACGATTGCTGGACTCCACAATGAGCTGCAAACCACGACGAGCAGAAGAAATTGTCTTGAGATGATGATAATTACGTACTGCACCTGTGAGTATATTGCGTATCCCACGGTTGGCGAGATCTGACTTGAGCACATAATCAGACAAGTCATAGTCCTGCATCACAGATTCGACCGGCGCCATTCCTGGCTGGCCGGTCAAGAGTACGAAACGGGTATCGGATATTCCCAGCAAATCCCGCACAGCTTTGACTAACCTGAGACCGGCATCTTCGGTTTCCATCACGACATCAACCAACACCACAGCAAAGTCGGCATCTTTTCCCAATAAGCTGGATGCCTCTGCCATGCTGTAGGCTTGTATGAGTTCAAGGGGACGTCCCATTAATGTCATTTTATTAATGGCAAAACTCAGCGAATTCTGGAATTTGACATCATCATCCACCGCCAAAATACGCCACATGGCGTCGCGTTGATGAGTTTCTTCCGGTGATGTTTCAGATGAAAACAGTAAATCATCTAGCATAATTACTAATCCCTCAGTCACTTTGTCCGCACTTGCTTTGGGACAAAACCAGCAGGAGACCATTTCCCTGCCCGGTACTCAGCACGGTTTAACTCTCGGTTTAGTTCCTCCCGAGTCTACAATCCAGCTCATTTAATGCTAAAGCTGTTACAGTTCAATTCGGCATTAAGCCCTTTTCAATACAGTACGCTATGTTTGATTTAAAGTGTAATCCACTTTTGGCTTAGTGCCGGTTAACCAACGGAATAACAGTGTAAATTTTTCATCTGCTGCGCTGGCCTTGAACTCAACAGCTTCAAATTATTGTCAAATGCCCATAAGCTTGTTAACCGACAAGAACCAAAGCTGCACTCTGAGCGCCTTATCATTTTTTTATTCAACCTACTTTGTTACCCTGCACGTTATTTAGGATTTGTAGCCTGTCCGGTGAGGCAGTAAAGCCCGTTAATCCTCTATTTTGCCCAGTCATCCACAAGGACGTCATATGATCCGCGCATTTACAATGGAAGACATGCCAACTGTATTGAAGATCTGGCTAACAGCCTCTATCGATGCCCATCATTTTATTGCCGCAAAATTTTGGCAAGAACAGTTGGATAACATGCGCCAATTTTATATTCCTGCGGCAGAAAATTATCTCTATCAGCATGGTACCCAAGTGCTCGGCTTCTACTCTCTCTATGAGGACAAGTTGGCAGCGTTATTTGTTAAACCCGAAATGCAAGGGTTAGGGATCGGCGGTCATTTACTTGAACATGCCAGGCAACAAAGAGAGCGGTTGACGCTGAACGTCTATTGTGACAACCAAGCCAGTGTCAATTTTTACCGGCACAAGGGCGCTGTGATAATTGGCGAACAAACCTGTCCTTATACAGGCCACAAAGAATACAACATGCAACTAACAAGTTTAAACGACTTAAGTACTTGCACAAAAAGAGCTTTCCCCCGCCATAGGTCAAGGGAGACAGAGTTCATAAAATAAGGAACGGAAACAATGAAAGATCAGCCCAGTAGAGTGCTTCTCTTGGCCGATGTTCAAAACATCTACTACACCACCAAACAAGTTTTCGGGCGAAACCTGGACTACAACCGGCTTTGGTCCAAAGTCACTGATCAGAAACAACTGGTGAGAGCATTTGCCTACGCTATAGACAGAGGTGATAAAAAACAGCGCGAGTTTCAAAATATCCTGCGGGCCATTGGCTTTGAGGTGAAGTTGAAGCCCTTTATCCAACGCGCTGATGGAACAGCCAAAGGTGATTGGGATGTGGGAATAACCATAGATGCGTTGGAATATGCCGATGCTGTGGACATTGTGGCACTGGTTTCCGGGGACGGTGATTTCGCCTTGTTAGCCGAAAAGCTACGTCAAAAAGGCAAACGAGTTGAAATCTATTCCGTTACTGAATTAACCTCGATGCTCCTGCTCAATGCCGCCAGCGACTTCTGTCCCATTGACGATGATTTGTTACTCAAATGAAAATGGACAAGCAACCTGGCAGATAAATAGCTAGAACGTTGGCAGTAAGCCAGACCTAGTCTCATCTAGTGAGGCGACTCGAGCGTCAGCAAACTGCCAGCAACATCATTCCAAATGATAACCAGCCTTGGAAACTCATCTGAATAAAAGGCAAGTAGTTAGTTGTCTCGCATGACCCATGGGCTGATCACTGCAGGAGCCGAGTCAAATTTTACTACTTCAATTTGGCTGAGTTCCTCATTACTGAGTTCGTAGCGCTTACCCAGCGTTTGATAGCGCCCATCGAGCCAAGCACCATTTTCACTGCCGGTAAATTCAATATTAAGACCTGAAATAGGCTTGGCAAAATACTTCATCGGAAATCCTTGCATCTGCTTCAGGGCTTCATTCATTTGATTACTGATGTCTCTCAGTTCATCGCCGCTGTACTCCTGTTTGGGAGTACGACCCCTGAGCTGCATACCAATGCCGCAGCCTTGTCCATCTCCAGCCAACTCAAGGTTAATCAGGGCTCTGGCACCCTTGAGCTTTTCATCGAAGGGAATAAACAACCTCTGACTGGCATCAAATGTCAGAGGGAAACGTTCAGTTTCTGTGCTGATACTGCCATTTTTTAATTGACAGTTTTCGGTTTCAGGAACCGTAAAAGCCAGATCAATAAGTGGATAATTGCCTTTATTCATCACTTTCATCCGCGCGTAAAAGTCGGCATAGTTCAAAGACACCTGACTGGCCATCAAAGAGGGGGACAGCAACAATAACGTACTAAACAGCAGTTTTTTCGACATGGTTTTCCACCAAATATTCTTCGTTGTGACGCAGCATATCCAATAATTCGTCAATGTAGGCTTCCTGGCGCTCCGAATAGTTTACCAGGCCATAAACCAACTTCTCTGCCGTCAGGGGTTCCTGTTGACTACGGAGATCGGCACGTATGGAACGAAACAAAGAATAGGCTGCATTGGAATTAAGATTACGCATATAAGAAGCTACTGAGTCGTCGACCGATTTGAATACGGCCACTTCATGGGACATGCCTTCAGAGCGCGACTGTGGAACCAAACCGCAACCTTTTTTGAAACACCACTGACCAAAAAAATTGAGTCCTTCACGGGCAAACCGAGAACTGCCCCAGCCGGTTTCGTTGGCTGCCTGGATAAGCACCATAGATTCCGGGATCACATCAACCCGACGCAGCAATTTATTGATGCTGTCGCTATCGATAGCACGCATGGCATATTGATACTTTTCTGCCAGACGCTGAATACGATATTGCTCGGCATCATTGAGCTGATGTTGGTTTTGCAAGTGCTTTTGCACCTGTTCGAGAAATTTACGCTCCTCAGCGATAATGCTATTTTGCTTTTGCACCGCCGGACGCAAGAAGTCAAAAAACGCCTGCTTCTTATCGCTGACATTACCTATGCTGCTGAAATCTGGGATCAAGCTGATACCCAATTGGTTCTTTATCAGTGGTGCTGAACTCTGCTCGGCAGTTTTCAAACTAGGTATCAGGTACACCCTAAGTGCCAATACCGACAGTATTACCAAAGCCAAAGCCAGGGTAAATGAGCCAAGTTTTCCGGTTTTCAATCAGTCTTTCCTTTTGCCGGTTACCCAAAAGTTAAGGGGAAAATTTCCGCATTATATGTCAGATATCACTTTTCACAAAATAGCTCTCTGACTCTTATGCAGCATTGGTGTAGAATGTTCAAGTTCAAAGCGACGGCAAGGATCAGCTATGCAAAGGCAGTTATTCAGTCAATATCAGCAAGTTGTTGCTATTGGTGGAGGCCATGGGTTAGGAAGAGTCCTATCATCCCTGGCTTTTCTCGGCGATCGACTAACAGGCATAGTTGCGACCACAGATAACGGTGGCAGCACAGGCAGATTAAGAAACAGTAATGACTGTATCGCCTGGGGCGATCTACGTAATTGTCTCAGCCAACTGGCGCATAAACCCTCTGTCGGTTCCTTATTATTTGAATACAGATTCGATAGCCAGGATGAACTCAATGGTCATAACCTGGGCAACCTTATCCTGGCAGCATTGGATCAGCTCTGTGTCAGGCCCCTCGAAGCGATTAATCTTATCCGCGGCCTACTTAAAATTGACACCCGCCTATATCCCATGTCTGAACACCCTACTCACTTGCTGGCGCTTGACGCCTCAGGGAGCAAAGTGTTCGGTGAGCTGGAGGTCGACAGCATGGCTGAGCGCCCGGTGGCGATGAATCTTGAACCTATGGTCAAAGCCACAGAAGAGGCCATAGCGGCGCTGAATGTAGCCGAACTGATTATTCTAAGCCCGGGCAGTTTTCTCACCAGCCTGATGCCACCTTTGTTATTGCCAGAGCTGGCAACAGCGATTAAATACAGTCAAGCCAGAGTGGTATTTATCGATAATCTGAAACCTGAGGCATCAGTGGCCGGAGAGCTGAGTTTGGAGGCAAAGTTGAATTGGTGTCAGCAACTGATAGGCGCAGGGCGTATCGATGCTGTACTGTGTCATGGCCAACCATATCAGGACGGATTAATTTATCGCTCGCCGCTGGCCGATCCACTCCAGAGTGGTTGTCACGACAGAGACGCCTTGGTCACCGCTTTGGTACAGACTTTACAGCCGAAAAAACTTATTGCTTGAATAACGATAAACTATAGCCAAACAGCAAAAAGGACAGCAAAAGCTGTCCTTATCAAGTTTTTGGCAAAATCCAGCAGGTTTAGAGCACCTTGGCTATCGCCTTACAAATAACCGGCATATTACTCTTGGTCATCCCGGCAACACTAATACGGCCAGAGCCGACAATGTAGACGCCAAACTCATCTTTCAGCTTGGCAACTTGTTCCTTGTTAAGTCCTGAGAAGCTAAACATGCCATTTTGACGGGAGATAAAGCTGAAGTCGCGATCGACACCTTCAGCCTTGAGGCTCTCGACAAACAGAGCTCTCATACTGGCTATGCGCTGGCGCATTTCAGTCAATTCTTGCTGCCACAGCGTATTGAGCTCACTATCGTTAAGAATAGTACTGACAATCATGGCACCATGAGCCGGCGGGTTGGAGTAGTTGGCACGAATGGTGCGCTTAACCTGACTGAAAGCCCGTGCAGCGCACTCATTGTCTTTGGCCACCAGAGTCACGGCACCGATACGTTCATTATAAAGCCCGAAGTTTTTCGAGAAAGAGTTGGCCACCAGCAGCTCAGGCACCATGGCGGCAACAGCTCTGAGGCCTTGGGCATCTTCTTCAATTCCTGTGCCAAAGCCCTGATAGGCAAAATCAAACAGAGGCACCAATCCGTTTTCGGCACACAGTTTGGCAACTTGCTGCCATTGATTGATATTCAGATCGATACCGGTCGGGTTGTGGCAACAGCCATGCAGCAGCACAAGATCACCCTCAGTCGCCTGTTGCAGATCTGTCATCATGGCATCGAAGTCGAGATCGTGGGTTTCTGCCTGATAATAACTGTACTCTTTGATCTCAAGCCCGGCGGTTTCGAAGATGTTCTTATGATTGGCCCAGGTTGGGTTGCTGATCCAGATAGTTTTGCTGTCTGTATTGCTAAGGACAAACTCGGCAGCGACCCGCAATGAGCCTGTACCTCCCGGAGCCTGAGCCGTTACTGCCCGGCCAGCGGCGATTATGGCGCTATCTTTACCGAATAGCAGTTGTTGAACCGCTTGATTATACAGGGCAACCCCTTCGATACCGAGATAGCTCTTGGTCTTTTCCTCTTCGAGCAACTTGGCTTCTGCCAACTTGACCGATTTGAGTACCGGGGTCTGGCCAGCCTCATCCTTATAAATGCCAACACCCAGGTTGACTTTATCCGTGCGGGGATCGGCTTTAAAAGCCTCAGTTAAACCAAGAATGGGATCGGCCGGCGCGGCGGTAATCTGAGAAAAAATCATGACAGCTTTCCTGTAATTGGACATGTAGGGACAAATCGGCTCCATTTATACCATTGTCCTCGCCCAGGTTATAGTCTCTTTGGCAGATTCTGAGCCATTTAATTTATTACTTGAAGGATATTCACTCGAAAGCGGGATTTGCCATGGATATGATAAGAAAATAGCGGGCTGATTGAGTGGAGATAGCGATAACACCAACTTAGAACCATAATCAAAAACTGTAACCTCTGTAATCCAGCCCCTGTAGTGGTCGAGTTGAATTGATCATTATCAATCTAGGACGAAAAATACTCAGGGACAGCCCTTATGCCTGGGGCTAAAAACCCTACGGTCTTCAGAATAACAACTAGCTTGGATAAAAATATGGAAATCACACATGAAAAAGCCCGCCTGTTTGCACAAGCGGGCTTCTCTGAATCTGGCAAAGGTGCAGGGATTTGAACCCTGCATGACGGCGCTATAAACCCAGCAACCCTCAAAGCGGTGCCAAGCTAATCGCTATCATCAAAACTCAGATACGAAAAAGCCCGCCTGTTTGCACAAGCGGGCTTCTCTGAATATGGCGGAGGAGCAGGGATTTGAACCCTGCATGACGGCGCTATAAACCCAGCAACCCTCAAAGCGGTGCCAAGCTAATCGCTATCATCAAAACTCAG